>CAZWTI010000307.1:0-4973 GCA_964637065.1 uncultured Puniceicoccaceae bacterium | reverse complement strand
TGCTTAAAGGCCTCGGAGTTTTCGGGGTTGGGAGACTTAACAGTAGGAAAATTGGGGTTTGGCTTGGTTTGTTCATCAACGGAAGCGACCTCTACCCCATGATCCCAAAGGGCGGGAACGGCGGAAACGGAGCCTGTCCCGTGAATGGGTGTAAAGACAAGCTTAGGGCAGTGTTCTTTGAGCAATTCGGAGTCCAATACCGCTTCTTCCAGCATCGAACGATAGGCAAGGTCGTCGGCAGTCGGCAGAATCGTAAAGGACGAGATTTGATTTTCGTTCGATGCCCGCACGAAAGGGATAGTGTCTTCAAGCCCGATTCCGGCATATCGGTCAATGATGGCCTGATCGTGCGGAGGGGCCACTTGGGCTCCATCAACAAAATAGGCCTTGAACCCGTTATCGTGCGGCGGGTTATGGCTCGCTGTAATGACGATGCCCGCATGAGCGTACCTCCTGCGGACAGTATAGCTGAGGTGGGGGGTTGAGCGCGGGCCATCGAAAATCATTGCGTAGCCTCCGAGTTCATTCCATGTGGAGGCGGCGAGTTTACAAAAATGACGCGAGAAATGCCTGACATCATGCGCGATTACGATTCGAGGTATGTCTAAAATTCCTTCAACCGACATCCAGGCCCTTATATAACCGTGTAGTGCCATCGTCGCTCGAACCACCGTGTAGTCGTTGAGGGTGTTTGTCCCTGCTGCTGCATAACGAGGTGTAGCGTCCGGTTCAGTTCCGCCTCGTTCCGCGTCAGTCGCAACCCCGCCAATGGTTCGGCCCCGCATTCCTCCAGTACCAAAGACCAAGTTTTTGTGAAAGCGATTGTTCAATTCACCCCACTCTCCACCATCGACCAACTGCGTAATGGATTGGCCCACCCAGCCTGGCATACCTTCCGCACCAAGCCAACGACGCAAATTGCCTGCTGAAGTACTGAGTAAATCACCAGAGGCCGTGGAATTGTCGATCTGTTGGGAGATTTTTTCGTCCATGTTGCTGCCGGGGAAATTCCTTCCGAGTATATAAGTGGTTTGGAAAAAGGTAGGACTAGGTAGGTGTATCGGGTCTTGGCGTCAAGCACTGGCAACAAGGTGTTCCTCGTTAAGCACGATCCTTGGGGTTAGCGACAGGCCAGATTTTCTGCGTTTCCAGTTTTCCCTAAATTGGGTTTCTGTAAGAGCATAGCCTGGGGCGACCTCAAATTCTTCAGGAGGACTCTGAATCCCCGCACGCAAAGCCCACCTTCGAGCACGGGCAAGTTGAGCTGCACTAGAGGTTTCGGGAGAATCGTCGCCTGTTGCATTTTTTATAGGAGCGAATTCTTCTGCCCTTGATGTTTCGATCACCAAGGGATTCGCCGCAAGGGGCAAAGCGTCGAAAATAAATGTTTCCATTTTGGTGGCGTTTGGCGAGGAGGGTATCAGTCGTTCACCGTTTTCGTCAACGGTTGGCACTTTCTTGTGAGCCCCGTGAAAGGACAGACGATGGCTAGTGTTTGAAAAATTTCCGACATTCTCGATGAACACCCGGTCGAGAGCATGGATGGCAATGTTGCCTGCTTCGAAGCGAAGCGTCCCATCCGGATCTCGTTCACTCGCATAGCTCTTGGGCAGATCACTATATTCTATTACCGCAAGCTTGTCGTTCTTGAGGCAGAAAAGGCCGACCTTTTCTTCGGGACTTGTCTTTGGTACGGTTTTGGAGGTCATTTCTGACTTTCGCAGAATATGGAAACCGAGGAATGAAGGATCGAGGCAATGAACGAGAGGGTTGTCTACTTGAAAATAACTCACGGTATAAATTCCCTCGTTACGCATGGTTCGTGTTGCTCCCGAGGAAACTAGTGCCTTGAGCGATCCGCCGTGACCGTTAGGGGTTAGTGCAATCTGGCTAGGACTCGACAAGAGGATGGACCCAGTATCGTCTACCGCAGGTATCATGCCTTGCGGAAAGAAGTGCAATTGATTTTCGGAAAGTCCGAAATAATTGTTTTTTTGAAAGAATTGCTGGGTAGCTTTATGGTTGAATTCGCTGGTCATGATAAACCAGTGAAGTGATTGGCCATATTTGCGTTCGGCGGCTAGGATGCTCTCGGCAAAAAGTTGAAAAAGCGGTTTTCGTGAAATGGGTGTCGCGGGGTATTCGCCCTTTGGGCCGGGATAGCCCAAGCGTGTTCCCTGTCCTCCAGCCACGGTAAATGCAGCTACCCCTCCCCTCTTGATTGCATCTTCCCCCGCCTCCTTCGCCTCTTTCCATTCCAAGCTTTCATTTCCACCCTCTCGGAGAGCAACAAATGGCGCCGGTTCTAGCTCATATGCGTTCTTTTCTATTCCGCGCTTGCGACAGTCGCCCAAGGCAAGGCCTAATTCGCCCAAATCAATTTGGCTTGCTTGCTGGAGCAGTTTTTCACGTTCTTGGGCCGAAAGACTTCCAAAAAATCGGAATACCTTTTCTTGTCCCGCCTCCTCAAAACGCCTTTGAATTTCCCTAGGCATCTCGACGGGCGATTCGTCATTCATGGTTTTTGATTTCCCGTGTGGTTTTTCTTTGTTTCCTCAGGAAATCGAAAGTTTGTTTCACTTGGCTTTCCAAAGCCCAGTTCCTTACGAGCCATCGCGTCTTGAAAGTTTGGGTCACGCCGAAGACGCTCCAGAAAAGCCTTGTGGTCGTCGACTTCTTTACGCAGTTCCTTGAGTTCGTGCTCCAGAGTAGCCTCGCGGGTTTTCCAGTATTCACGTTCGTCATAAGCCTCCTTCAAACTGACACCAAGAAATACGAGTGCTATTATTGCGGCCGTCGCAAAAATGCCAAAAACAACGCGCATCGGTTAGTTTTGGTAAATGGAAGGGTTTTCAGGGTAAAGCATAATGCGTCTGAAGGATGGCCATGTTCCCAAAATCAGCTTTCTGCAGGCGAGTAAATGTCGTGAAGCCGCAACAATCCCAAGAATGTCGTGCCGTCGGGATCAACGACCGGCAAAACCGCAATTTGGGATGCTCGTTCTTCCATCAGGCGAAGTGCCGTTCCAACCGCACTATCGGAGGTCGTAGTCGTAGGGTTTGGGCTCATCAATGAGATCGCCTTCAAGTCGCGTACATCCTCATGCTCTCTCAGTGCTCGGCGAAGGTCGCCGTCAGTGACGATTCCGATAAGTTGATCATCTCGAATGATGCAGGCAGCACCTAGGGGGTGTTCCGTCATTCCAATGACGAGGTCACGAAGTGTGGCATCCTCCCTACAACAGGCAACCCTTTCCAATGGATGCATGACGCTCCCGACATTCAAGTTCAGGTTTCGTCCCAACTGTCCTCCGGGATGGGAGCGGGCATAGTCTTCCTCAGTAAATTCTCGGCGGCTCATAAGTGCGGCTGCCAAAGCATCGCCCATGGCCGCTGCCACCGAAAAACTGGCGGTGGGAACCATGTCCAAGGGGTCGGCCTCGCGGACCACGGAAGCATCAAGTACCACATCTACCTTACAAGCCAGGGGCCCATGTGGGTTGCCAAGAATGCCTATGAGGGAAGATCCGCGTTCCCTGAAAGCTGGAACGAGTCCCTGCAGTTCGTCTGTAGATCCGCTGTTTGAGAGAAAAATAACGGGATCTCGAGATTGGTGAACTCCAAGATCTCCATGGGATGCTTCGGCGGCATGCATGAAAACGGCGGGTGCTCCTGTGCTGCAAAAGGTCGCCGCAATCTTGCGGCCCACATGGCCCGACTTTCCCAAGCCGGTAATAATTATTTTTCCCTTATCGGCATACAGCAAGTCGACGGCTTTGACGAATGCACTGTCAAGACGCTCGCCAGCCAGACGAATCGCTACAGCCTCCGTTTCCAGCACATGACGAGCAGCTTTTATTTCAGACATTTGATTCTCGCTCATTTTAAGCTCTCATTGCATCTAGTTTTTTCTTTACTTGGGCAATGGGTTTTGTATTGAAAATTTCTTCATTTCGCAAAAGTCCCTTGCGGGCAACATTTATTCCAGCCTCTACAAAATCATAGTGTTCAACGGCGTGGGCGTCAGGATTGATACAGGCAAGGACACCCTTGTCGGCAGCTTGCCTCCAATGCCGCCAATCCATATCCATTCGTTGTGGGTTGGCGTTAATCTCAATAATTTTGTTGTTGGCTGCAGCTGCATCGACAACTTTCGCAATGTTAATTTTGTAAGCCTCGCGGCGAAGAAGAAGCCTTCCCGATAAGTGACCAACCATTGTAACCAAAGGGTGCTCAATGGCTCTTATTATTCGAGATGTCATTTCCTCTTCGCTTTGTGAGAAACGTGAGTGGACAGATGCCACGACATAGTCAAGTTCACCAAGAATTGAATCGGGCAAATCCAGTTCTCCGTTACCCAAGATATCGACTTCTATGCCAGCAAACAGATGTATGTCGATGTCCTTCGAATCATTCAAAGCTGCAATTTCCTCGACCTGAGCGAGCAATCGCTTCTCATCAAGTCCATTTGCCTGAAAACTGGCTTTGGAGTGATCGGCTATTCCAAGGTATTCCCAGCCTCTAGCAGCAGCACCTACCGCCATCTCGAGCAATGAATCCCTGCCGTCGGAAGCTGTCGTGTGGTTGTGAAATACCCCTCGAAGGTCGACCATGTCTATGAGGTTGGAACACTCGCCAGTTTCAGCAATTTCAATTTCATTCAGTCCTTCACGCAATTCTGGGGGTATGCAAAAAAGGCCCAATGCGGCGAAAATGTCTTCTTCGCTTTCTGCTCTTAGCGTTTTTTCCCCGTCTCTCGCTTTTTCTTCATCTGTATGCCTCAACCCCCATTCGCTAAGGCTAAAGCCCAAGCCTAGAGCACGTTGTCGAATTTTGACATTGTGGTCCTTTGATCCTGTAAAATGGTGCAAAGAAAAGAAAAACTGTTTCGGCGGTACCACTCGTAGGTCGGTCTGCATCCCACCTGCTAGGCGAACACTGGACTTTGTATCTCCTTTTGCGGTCACTTCCTCC
>CAZWTI010000306.1:0-4498 GCA_964637065.1 uncultured Puniceicoccaceae bacterium | reverse complement strand
GTTTCCAACCGTAAATTGATTGGGCAAGAAGATGGTGGAAGAATCTCTAATTTTAACAAACTCCAAAAGGGCATCGTGATTATTTACAAGTGGCAAAAGGGCAACTGGGTCGCCTCGCGGTGGTTCATCGGGTGAATTTTCAAAGGGTTTGTATGCAAAAAAAACAAAAAGGGTTACACACGAAAAACTAAATAAAAGCGGGGCGAGCAAATCACGCTCTGAATTGACAACAAAATTCATGGTCGAGGTTTCTCGCTGACAGCCACCAACACCGCTTCGATTCCTCGCGAAGCCAACAATTCGCAGACTTGCACAAAAGAATCAATCCCCACATTTCGTTCAACCTTAATCAAGAGCGTAGGCTTTGCTACAAAAGATTTGTCCAAACGATCAAGCCCAATTCCTAAGTTTTGATATGAATATCTTTCCCCCTCTAAAAATAACATCCCATTCTTATCAATTGATAGAACACCCAAGCAGGATACGCCATCAATAATTTCAGAGCCTGACTCAATTCGCGGAAAGTCAATTGGGATTCCCTGTGAATACAGTAAACGATTTTGAGAAAGACAAAAAATAAGTCCTGAAATTAAAACAAAATCTATAAACGGAGCAGCAAAAGATGGTTTTAGGAAACCAATCTGAAACCCAGAAAAATCAAACCTTTTCAGATGAGTCTTCATGATTTGTATCCTTCTGAAATGGCTCCAGTGACTTGCCTAAATGAATAGACACACCTGAAACTAAATAACTGGAAATTCCGTGTGCTGCCCATTCCATTTCACGGACGATTGCATCCATACGTGATCGAAGAAATTCCGATCCACAGTATGCAGCGATTGCGATGACTAATCCTAATGCAGTTGTGACAAGTGCAGTTGACAAATCAATGGCAAAATCGGCAGGGCTTGCCAAACGTTCTTGTTCTCCTAATCGATAGAGTGCATCGAGACAGGCTAAGACAGTGCCTAATAGGCCCATAAACGGGGATATCCCAGCCAACAATCTAAGCAATCCCTGACGCTTCTCCAGTACAGGAATTTCAAGCAAAGCCACTGAATTAATTGCTGATTGAAATTGTTGATTTGGATTCTTGCATTGAAGCAAAGCAGCACGAATCACAGCAGCAACTGGGCCTTGTGTTTCTTCACAAAGTGTAAGTGCTTCTAAAAATCTGTTGTTTTTTAATAAATTAGTTATTCCATCTAAAAATTCGGGTGCGTTAATTTGAATCTTTTGAAAATATATTGTGCGTTCTATAAGAATTGTTAAAGCGAAAATACCCAATCCAAATAACGGCCAAGAAAGAGGGCCTGCTGCCTCGAAAATATTTTGGTGGCTCATTTTTTAGGCAGAGAATCAACTTTATCAGGCACAAGTGACACTCTGTTAAGTGCCAAATTATATCCTGGCAATCCATGGGCTAAAATTAATCGATATACATTTCTGGCCCTATCAGTTTCACCTTCTCTTCCAAGAATCTCCGCTAAATCGAATATGCTTCGAGCAATCCAGTATTTCCCAGATTTTATAGCATTTCCAGTAACTCCAATATCTGGAAGTAATCCTTGAATAACATCTCTAAAAAATACTGCCTTAGCCCTTTTTGAGTCTCCCATTCTACGTAAAACCACACCTTCCTTATATGCGGCTTCAGCTCTTGTCGCAATGGAATACTCTATAGAGTTTTTAATCTGTGCGTAATCCTCTGCAACCTCCAATAACCTTTCCCTATCATCTTTTGCAAGTGCGGACAGACAGTCGGTTCTAAGCATTGACGCTGAGACACGAGACGAATGCTTCTGATAGTTTTTGCTGCCCAATAATTCCTCACACAATTCCAATGCCGCTCCAAATTCGTTTTGACTACGTAACAAATTGGCTTGTCTAATGCGTGCATAAAACACAAGTAAATTACTAGGGTATTCTTGAATCAAACGTTCCAGCAAATCAACTCCCTCCTTCAAGTTTTCATCCTGCCCACGACGCTCCAAATATAAAGCCGCCTCATAGAGAGCTCTTGGTGCATAACGACTTCCCTTGAAACCATCTGCAAGACGCAGCAAGCTTCGCTGTGCCTCATCTAAACGATTGCCTGCGGCGTGATAATATGCCTCCACAAGAAAACTAAAGGCGGAAGCATTTGCATCAGGGTTTCCTTCCCGCAAATCTGCAAGAACAGTCAGCCCTTCATCAGATCGTCCTGCTCTCAATAGTGCTCTTCCCTTTGTAAGGAGTAACTGGGTTTTTAATTTATGTCTTAACTTTTCCGCTAAGTTTTCATTTTTCACCAAAAAATCCAAAGCCTTATTGGTCTTTGCCAAGGTCAAATTGGAGTCCCGCATGGTTAAAGAAAGACTAGCATCGAGCCACATGAAGCGTACATGAAAGTCAGCAGGCAATGACTCATGCTTGGTCAATAAGGTTTGAGTTCTTTTTAAAGCTTCAGATACACGATTCATCTCCTTTAAGCGGGCAATCAGGTTCCACTCGGCCTCCCATCTTGCACCGCCCAAGGTTCCAGAAAGTAACAATTCGTTCATCCAGCGAAGTGCCTTTTCTACATCACCGCTCGCAAGAGATGCGTTTACGGCTTGGGATAAAGCCCGATCAGCAATTTGAGAATTCTTCGTGGTTGCACGCAAATCCAAATAGAGAGCCGCCGCACTTTCATAGTCACCTGCCAAAAAATGGCAATCTGCTACTTGGGCAGACAATCTTTCTTTCTTCACCTCATCCTTTTCCACTTTCAGTAATCGGGTTAAGAGATCGGCAACTAATCGATACTTTGGCGGCTTAACCCGCCATGCGGCAGCCGCAAGGGCCCGCAACGCTTCAGGCTTTCTCGGAGAACCTGGAAACTCTTCCATAAGTCGTCGCGCGCAAGTTTCCGCTAGTTCGTTTTCCCCGGCCACGATAGATAGCTTGAGCCGGAGATTAATAACTTGCTCTGTTAGAGGATGCCGAGGAATTTGGAGCAGTTTGTCAAGGAAGACCTTTGAATTGTCACCTTCTTGTGTACGAGAAGTCAAAAGGTACAAACCCATTTCCATCCATTCATGGCTTTTGCCTTCCTGCACAAGAGATTCCAGTGCCGCCCGACCAGTGCCATCATCGACTGGGGCGATCAATCCATAAAGCAACAACAGTCGATCTCGCCAAGTTCCATTCTCGTTTCCCGCCAATTCCAGCTGTCGCCGCAACTCAGCCAAGGCGTCTTCCTCTTTGCCCAAAGAATAAAGAACCATTACATACTGCACCGCAAACTCGCGCCCCGCAGTTCGACCGCGAAACTCTTCCATCTGACGCTTCAAGTTTGCCGCCAAAACCTCGCTTCCCCCAGTTGCTAGAATATCTTCGCGATAGCGCAACAACTTGAATTCTGCGTGCTGTTCCGAAGATACCGCAATTTTCAATGCCGCTGAAAGCATTACCTCCTGTTTTTCTCCTGGGGGCAGAATCATTGCCCGTAGAAAAGCAATCCATGGCTTATCCTCAGGAGGAGCGGTCTCAGGGTTAAATCCAGCAGCCAAAGTCTTCAACTTCTTGTGATCTCTTTCAAGAAATGCAATCAAGGCGTACCGCAACTTGACCGCGTGACGCATTTCCCCCGTACTGCCAAGGGCAGTCAACTCCTGTTTGGCATCAGCTAAATCACCAGCCGCTAAAAGTGCGGTTGTCAGACCAAGTTTTAATTCATTAATTTCATTTGTTGTCGCTCTACTCGTTATGGCCACAGACAAAGCATCTCTAAACAAAGATACTGCAATCCGAGGCAACCCAGCCCTTAGTGCATCCGAAGCAGCCTTGCCATTTAAATGAAAGCCTACGTGAGCTCGTTCCCTTTCGGCTCCTAAGGATAAAACGCCAGAGAAAGAGATGCTGAGTATAAGTTGGCAGATTAGCCATAGAGACGATCGTCCGTGAAATTTTTGACACGCCATTTGCAAGAGTAAAAGCATAGAATCATTGTATTGCAACCCCTCGCCAGCAAGAGATGAAATGGTTGAAAATGTATTTTCCCATTGACGGACAAGAACCTCTCCACAAGCCTAAGGGCAAACTTTTACAAAGCGGGCGTAGCTCAGCTGGCTAGAGCACCACCTTGCCAAGGTGGATGTCGAGGGTTCGAATCCCTTCGCCCGCTCCATTGCCAAAGCAATCTTTACCAGTTGGCCCTAAGTCCATAGTTGAACTTTAGGGAATGCTGTTTTTTGGAGATATCCCTAAGTGCGGACCTGTACGATTGACCAAGACCTTCAATAACCATTAAGGGCAGTCATGAAAAACCTTATTAATAATGACCAAGAAAATCGCATTTTATTCAAAATGTGGAGTGCTTACTTTCAACACCTCTTGCGGGTCTTGGAAAATATCATGGAGAAAGATTTTGCGATGTAAAATGCACTCGGACGGTAATGCGGGCCAATTGCATAGATTTAGTTCCGTTAAAAGAAAGATGCTAATTTAAATGTGTGATTACTTCTTCATGAAGAGT
>CAZWTI010000305.1:0-5724 GCA_964637065.1 uncultured Puniceicoccaceae bacterium | reverse complement strand
AATCTTCAACAAGGCATAAAAGACGTAGCAGGTTCAATATGGGACAACCTAAAAGAGACTCGTGGTGCTTCTGCTGTATTTAATAAGGAACAACTTAGAGATGTACGTCGTGGAATTTCAGGCAGTCCGTGGGCTTCTCCATTAGGACACTTACCCGGTATGGATATAAGTCCGGAAGAAAGCGTAATGATGATACAAAATGTCAAGAATATAGTGGATGCTTTAGACGTATTACAACAAACCATTGACGATAATAGAACTTTTCGTGAAAGCTTTCCTCAAACAGAAGCAGGCCATATAGATTGGCGGTCAATAATCACAGAGCAAAATAGATAACAGGAGCATATTATGGCAAGAATAGGAACACGACCAATAAGAAAGCGACAACCGTGGCATAACTATGGACAACCACCCGGCGGAAAGGTAGAGATAAATCGTCCACCAAGCGGAGGAATGCAAAGGCCAGGTGTGCCACCAGCACCTACATCAACACCAGAACCTGAGTTTAACCAGGTAATTGACGGGGATTATAGACCTTGGAACATGCCCATGCCAGAACCTGAGTTTAACCAGGTAATTGACGGGCCATATAGACCTGCCTGGGAAGCCGTATGGGGCGGGGAAAACGAAGGTTTCCTATCGGGATTTGCTCAATGGTTTAAGGATTTGAGATCAAACAAGTAAACTTGTTTAATTTTATTGTTTAGAGGGGATAATGCCACGCAAAGACCCTAAAAGCATTACTGACTGGGCAACAAGCGATACGGGGTTTATTATCGCTGATGCAAAAAAGAAGAAAGGCAGGCTAATGCCAGGCCCGGTACAGCTAATGCCACACCAGAAAAAGATATTAAAACACATATTCAAGAAGGATAGGTCTGGTCGTTTCCCTTACGATGTAGTGGTCTGGTCCTGCCCCAAGAAGAGTGGTAAGACCATGATGGGTGCATTAGTAGGTGAATGGTTCGCATTGACCCAGGAAGCACCTAATGAGATATATGTCATAGCTAATGACCTAGAACAGGCCCAAAGCCGTGTATTTGATAAGATTCGCTACTCTATTCAGAAGAATGCTTCACTAAAGAGTGTAAAGCTTACTAATCGAGAGATAAGGTTTGAGAAGACAGGTACACGTATTATTGCTTTATCTAACGACTACGCATCCGCCGCAGGCTCAAATCACGGTTTAACCCTCTGGGATGAGCTCTGGGCCTACACATCT
Organism: uncultured Puniceicoccaceae bacterium; assembly: GCA_964637065.1. Lineage (GTDB taxonomy): Bacteria > Verrucomicrobiota > Verrucomicrobiia > Opitutales > Seribacteraceae. The sequence goes on along the minus strand of CAZWTI010000305.1, from coordinate 4,502 downwards.
ACGGCAATGCAGAGGCTATGGGACGAATTAACCCCAGTACCTACCCGTGTGAACTCCATGCGCTTTATTACCACCTACGCAGGGTTTGAAGGGCAATCAGAGACATTGTTCGATCTTTACCATAAAGGAGTGGGCAAAGAGGAATTTACCGAAGGTATGGGCGAAAGAATACCCGAACTGGGTGATATACCTTGCTATAAGAATGGCAGGCTGTTTGTTTACTGGGACCATGAGTTACGGAAACACCCGGGTCTGTCAGTAACATCAGAAGAGTACCATCAAGAACAAAAGCTACAATTGCGCCCAGCAGCTTTTTTACGGTTACATGAAAACCGTTGGACATCTGACGAGGAGATGTTTATTCCCCCGGAGCGGTGGGATGGGTGTGTAGATCAGAACCATACTCCTATGTTGGCTGACGAAGGTAAGACTTTGTGGAGACATGTTGATGCTTCTGTCAAAAGTGACAGTAGTGCGGCAGTAGCCACGTATTATGACCGGGAGACCCGTAAAGTGGTCCTGGCAATGCATCGGATATGGCAACCAACCCCGGACGCACCATTAGATCTTGAAGAAACTATTGAGAAGTATCTGATCGAATTATGGGCTAGATACCGGGTAAGTGGTATTTCATACGATCCTTTTCAGTTCCATCGCTCCGCCACCACTTTAGCTAAGCGAGGTATACCGGTAGTGGAATTTGCACAGACCGAGCCTAACCTCACAGCAGCATCACAACAGCTATATGAGCTCCTAGAGTACAAAAACTTGGTTATGTACCCCAGTAATGAGCTTAGGAGACAGGCGATGAGTGCAGTAGCTTTAGAGAAAAAGAGGGGCTGGAGGATAGCAAAGGAGAAAACTAGTTCCAAGATAGACTCTGTGGTATCGTTGGCGGCCTCAGCTTACCACACTATTACTCATGGGGCCTATCAAATTGACAAGCCTTTATCTCTTACATCAAACTTTTCTGACGATGCAGGAGGTCCTGTAGCTTGGTCCGAAGAATCGCTACCAGCAATGTTTAGGAACTAATATGCCAGAGGAAAGACCAACCGACAATACAGTCATTGCAGAGGATGCGCGTGTATCTGGTATGACATTTGATAATACAGCCGTATTGGGCGACACGATGCGCTGGCTACAGTCAGCATTGCGCTGGACACAGGGCGATATTGATATGGCTAAGTATTTGCTTGCGACTATTGCGGCAGAAAGCAGGGGAAACCCGGATGCTAGAGGGGATTATAGGGATTATGAGACTATGAGCGATCCGCAATCTCGCGGTTTAGCTCAAATACATGATATACATGGATATTCTGCAAGCTGGAGACATGACCCCGAAAACGCATTTTGGTTTATGATGAATCAAAAACGTGGGTCAGAGGGACTGAATTTAGGGCAATGGAGACAACATTTTCTAAACCGAGGTTATCAAGACGGGTCAGATCTAGCTACTAAACTATTAGGCAAAATGCAGGGGTCTGTGTCGCAGTACCACGATAGATATGGCAGTATGTATGATGCGATAGAAGATGCTTTAGGCGGAATTGATACTGCAACTAAAGCACAAGGGCAACAGTGGTCCCAAGAAAGAACTGTATCTAATAGAGAAAAATCGAAATCTGTCGCCGCTAACCCTCAATTTATAAGAGGTCGAAGAGGAGAAGTTGTACGCAGACAGGCAATTACATTTCCTCCTAGGAGTTACGCTTAATGGCACAAGATTATCCAGGCTTAACCGAATATGGTATGTCTCCTAATGATTTCAAAAATGAGCAAGGCGACATTGAGGTGGCTGTTAATGCGGAAACATTAGACCAGGAAACAGCTATATGGGTGGCTGGCAATGCATCTATATCCCAAGAATCCCTTAGTGAAGCATTACAAATGCAAATGACAACGTCAGGTAACGCAGCCTGGAAAGACAATATGGGTCTTGTACAAATGATGTCTCCCAAAGATGTAGGAAAAGAAGTCTGGATACGTGTCCGTGACGAGACAAGACGATGGGCTGGCCCATTTGGTGTCATTAAATCCGTAGATCCGGAACGGTGGTATCAGTGGAGGAAGGAAGACAAGGTTGTTGAGGTAAGCCCTGAAGTAGGCCATCAAATGAACATAGGAGAGAAGGGAACGTCTGTAGAGGTGTTTTGGGGCAGTCAGCCTCCAGATGATAGTATGGGTGAAGCGGTGCATCAAAAGGTTCCTGTATTAGGGTTTGCTATGGACGGGGGAGTTCCAATGGGAGTGTCTGCCGGTATTGTGCCGAATAGGTCTCCAGGCTTAGCTCAAATGCCTCCTGGTGCATCTATGGGATTAATGCAAGCTGCTACAGGTATGAGTCAGGGCCAGATTAGAGGTGAGTTGGGCGGAGCTACTGACATGAGGATAGGTAATGACCCTGTAGGTGCCGCCATTGCAGGTGTACAGGAAGCACGGGCGGGATGGGTGACAGACCAGGTTGATCCAGTATTAAGGCGTAATTCTAGTGCATTGGATTGGGACCCGTCAATGGGGAGTCCATATAAGTGGCAAGGCGGTCAAGGCGGTCAAGGCGGTCAGGACGGTCAGGGCCCTATATCTTATCCGGGCGATATATTTTTTGCTAGTTATGAGGAAGGTAAAACTGGTGGTTTGAATATGTTGTATGAGCTTCAAATGGCTGGTATGCCACAATCCGCAATTCAACAGTATGCTCAAGAAAACGGAATGGGATTTGAGGAAGCAGTTAGAGCATTACATTCTCAAGCGGCTGTAGACCAGAGATGGCCTTCTGGTTTGCCTTGGTATGTACATATGGCCGACTCGGGAGTGTTTGGATGGGAAATGGATCCTACCACCGGGCAAATCGTGGGCTCTGCTGGCAATCTAGCAGACGCAGCTAGATTGATTGGTGTTGATATTGATAACATTCCTTTAGATGAATTGTTATATAGTGGAGATTATGCTGAAGGTAGCTGGGAACACTATGTGCATGATTATAAAGTAGGCTGGACTCAACAATCATATGAGGATTGGACCAGAGAAAGGATAGAGTTAAATCAAGGTATTGAAGGATTATTTGGTCCAGGCTCAGTACCAATTGATGAAAGAATGTTAGCTGGATTAGATCTAGGTACACAAACCTTCCCGGATTCGTCCGAGTTGCCAGAATCAATGGCAGAGAGTACGCCTACATCATCAACTGCATCATCAGCTATGTTTACCGGAAGTCAGGGGCCTGAACGGGCAGTAATCAGTGAATACGAGTCGGGGGGTGTTCTTTTGCCGAAAGGCGAAAAAGAGTCTGACCTTCCTACAGAACAGCTAACAGGAGCATCTCAGCAGCAATCTCACAAAGATTATATGCATGATTTACAACAAGAAGAGTGGGCGAAAGCACAAGGGTTTAAAAGCCTAGCGCACTTTTTTGGACACGAAGATCCTGAAGAAGATGCACCATCTGCGCCATCTGCGCCATCTGCGCCAGCATCAAATCAATACGAAGAAGATTACGAACAGTGGGTGGACGATATCAATAAAGCTTCTCCAATAGAGTCAGGGGAGCCGAAGGCAGATACAGGATGGGCCGGTATGGACGAGAAAGAGAAACTACAAAAAAGAGCTGAACATTTTTATCTTCAAGAGCAAGCGAATATAGCCGAAGGGTGGTAGAAATAGGCAATTGTGTAGTACAATAGGAACTATATCATGGCAGAAATATCAATAAACAGGGAAGCAGATTTATTAGAGAAATTTCATCGCTGCAAGGCAATGACTGATAAGTGGCATAATCGTATTGAAGAGCACGAAAGGTTTTACGATTTAGACCATTACAGAGATACCCCAAAGCCAGGAGAAAGACGTATCACACTGACTAAAGGTACAAATATTGTAGACCTTGCAGTGGGAATTTTGACAGCTAATGACCTTAATATACAGGCTGTTTCTCCGGAAGAGAGCGAATCTTTAAAGAAGCAGGCCAGTTTAGTAGAGCAGTTCTTAGACGGTGTTATCTATATAAACTCCGAAAGGCAGGAAACTGACCTGCGATACGACTGGACATTCTATCAAGTACGGGATGGGGCAGTCGGCCTAAAGACCGTATGGGACAATGGCTTCGATAGCACCCTACAGGTGCAGGCAGACGAAGAAGGCAACCAACGCGCTATTTATGATCAGTTACCACTTACTACACATGTTATACCAGCTAAGTATTTATTCCCTGTACCGGGTGGTAGGCTAGGTAGATGGAAGCATGTATTTTATGCTATTGAGCGTAGTATTGATGATTTGGAGCGAGAGTATGGTCCTATGGAAAAATATAACTCGCTTACTGATAAACAGAAAGAAACTAAGAAGGGTACATTTATAGATTATTGGGGTGAAGTTCCTTTGCCGGACGGTAGTTGGGGTATCGAGAATGCAACTTTATATGATAATAGATTGCTAGATGGTCCTCGGATTATGGAAGGGTATAAGGACATACCTATCACAATGATGTTTTATAAGCCAATCGG
>CAZWTI010000304.1:0-9561 GCA_964637065.1 uncultured Puniceicoccaceae bacterium | reverse complement strand
GGGCGAATTGAAGTCCGCCCAAGTTAGAGTTTACGCTGGACTCGATAAGCTCCGAGAACTCATCCAGAACACAGTCCTGAAGCTCTTGATCGACGATAGGGAAATTGCCGATCTCCTTGCAAATATTCTCGGAATCCTTTGTGTCAAACCGCTTCAACAAAGTGGCCGAAGCCTGAGGCCCGAGCGCGACCATGAGCAAAGCCAATTTCTTGGTCCGCGACATGCGGCTGTAAGTATCCTGTATGCTCTCTTCCTCAATTTCGGTATCCACTGTAACGCCTCCTAATTGGGTGTGCAGGAAATAAATTGTCAAATATACTAGCTTGCGCCCGACTCCAGGAAACGCTTGAGGGCAGTTCCTACGTTGTCAGGCTTCTCTTGAATTAAATCATTGAGAAGTTCCGGAGTCAGCCCACCGCCGAGAGCACGCGTGCCCGCAAGCATATCGGCATCAGCTTCGTCAAGTACCTGCACCTCGGCTTCGCTGGGCTTAAACTTCTTTAGCATCCGCAGGAAGATAATGAAGATGGCGATCGCCAAAATCACACCCAAGAGATTCTTGAGGTGCGGACCCCAAGCATCGATGAGGTTCTGGAACTGATTGAGGGTTTCTCCTCCGGGACCACTCATGAAGGGCATAAAATCGACTTCGTGAACCGTGACGTGGGTGTTGATATCGATGTTTTGGTCGAATCGGGCTCCAATGGCATTGACAACGGCTTCATGGATTTCGGTAATCAGTTCTTCGCTGCGCGGCTGATCTCCCTTCGCAATGAGTACGGCTGCGCTCCGTCCCTTGATCGAGCCGGGTTCTTGTACCGACTCCGTCACCGTCCGGCTAATCTCGAAATCGGTCGTCTTGGACTCTCGTTTTTCCGTACTTTCCGCCATAATCGGATCCTGCTGGGTAGCGTCCTGACTCACGTTAGGTACGTTTGCTCCCATGCCCGTGGCAGTGTTTTGGGGTTGGGTCTCAACCGTCGTCGCATCGTCCTTGTCCGATGTTTGGGTGCGCGGAACCTGCCCGTCGGGATTGAATTTCTCGTCGAGTTCGGTCATGGCCATGGTGTCCAAGTTAACCGAGACGCGCGCCACCACCTTGCCCCTGCCCACCATAGGCTGAAGCATGGTCTCTATTTTTTTCTCCAGTCGCCGCTCTTGAGATTCGTATGCTTTCATCATCTGACCAGCGAGACCTGCGGCGCCACTCGAATCGCTTTCGTCGGAAAGTGTGTTCCCCTGATTGTCCACAACGGTAACGTTGCCCTTGTTTACTCCTTTAACTGATCTTGCGACGAGAAACTGGATGGCGTTGACTTGGGGCTTGTCCAATGTATTCCCGCCTGTATCGACATAGACGGAGGCACTGGGCCTATCGTTCGGATCCTCGCTAAGGAGCAGGTTGTTTTCAGGCTTAACGACAAAGACCTTGGCCGACTTGACGGCATCCATGGCCGTTATAGTCCGGGCTAACTCACCTTGCAATGCCCGAGTATGATTGGTACGCTGCACGAAGTCACTAATGCCGAAGTTTCCTTCGTCAAAAATCTCATACCCGACATCTCCGCTCTTAGGCAAACCCTTCATCGCCAACTCCATACGCATTTGAGCACGTTTGTCCTCAGGAACCAAGATGGCGTCGCCAGCTTCGTTGAGCTCATACTCAACTTGGTTATTCTTAAGTATTTCGACAACCTCGCCCAAGTCCTTTGAATCGGCTCCACTAACGAGAACGCGCATGTCACTGCTGCCATCGGAAGTCCAGTTCATGATCCCGATGCTCAGAGCCACGATGCCCAACACCGCAACGACAAGTGAAATTCTCTGCCCCGGAGTTACCCTAGTCCAGAGTTCCTTTAGTTTTTCGAAGCGTTCTTTCATGACATAATTCTTTGGGAACTAGTTGTTTAGTAAAATCAGATAATTTAGATTCTCGCGCGCCTACACTTGCATGCGCATCAATTCTTTGTAGGAATCCACGAGTTTGTTTCGGACTTGAATCATAAGGTTGAAGGCAACACCCGCCTCCTGCACCTTCACCATGGCTTCATGAATATTGTCGGACCTCCCGAGGATGAGCTCCTGCACTTCATGCTTGGCGATCTTTTTCTTGCGATCGACGCCCTTGATGAATTTCTCGAACATATCGGCAAACCCGGGAGCTGTCACACGATTGACGGGATCGACGTCGATGACCGGACCCGCCGCCGCACCGTTCCCTGCGTTTTGCACGAATTCGGAACCAAAGTCCGATCCCATCTCACTGGACTGCATAAAACGATCGATGGACGCGTTGGGTTGCATGTTCGGATTTTGCGAAAGCAGTTCCGAAAGGCTTGGGAGGGAGGCGATTTCGTTCATTGGTAAAATAATTGTGAGGGACAAGAGCGATTACTTGCCGATTGCGATGGCCTGCTGGGCCATACGGCGAGAAGTCTTTACCACTGTCAAGTTTGCCTCATAAGCACGAGAGGCACTGATGAGATCGACCATTTCGCGAGAAACGTCGACGTTAGGCATCTGGACCATGCCATCGTCATTGGCGTGTGGATGACCAGGGTTATAAATCATCCGACCAGGAGTCATGTCGTCATAGACATCTGTAACCTTGACGCCGAGATAAAGGTTTTCATCGACATAACCCGGGACACGACGCTCAGGAGAGGTGACGTATTCCTCAAAAGCCACCTCCTTGCGGCGGTAGACGTGACCTGAAGCGTCTTGGGTTGTATTCGAATTAGCGATGTTCTGGGCAATAATCTCCAAACGTATTTTTTCTGCCGAAAGCGCACTACCTGTTGCTTCGACTCCCGGTATTAGGTTCATTCCCATTTTTCGAATCCTTTTGTTTGCAGAAAATCTTGGTTCGGGTCAGTATGATGGCTTAGACACGTCCACGGATGGCTAGGTTTAGTTCCTTGATTGATCCACCAACGGCATGGGATAGATATTCGTAGTTTAGGGCGTTACGATTCATGGCAAGGAGTTCCTCGTCCAACTGTACGGTGTTTCCATCCATGCGAACTGGTTTGGCTTGACGATCCTCGCCACTGCGCGGCAACAAGGCCTTCACTCTACGGAAATCCTTACGATCAACCGCTCGGCGGAGTTCAATGGCAAAGGTCTTGGGCAAATCACGGCGCTTAAAGCCCGGCGTTTCCACATTCGCCAAGTTGTTGGAAAGAGCTTCGTGCCGCAAGTGGGTAGCATCTAGAAGCTTTTTCGAGATGAGATAATTTTCCTGACTGTAAAGATTGTCCAGAAGTTCTGCCATGTTGGCGCACACGTTGCAAGCTGCGTGCCAATATAATAATAAAACCCTCAAAGCACTGAATATCAATGAATAAACAATTTACACAAAGGGTTTCGGCAATGATTCGGAAGCTTCTCAGGCACATTTTTCCGCCCTTAGTGGCTAGATGCCTCCAATACCTCTTTTCCTTGCCTAGACACTGCCTAGAGACTGTATGATAGAAAACGCATGGAGAGGGCAAGAGCTTGAAGACGCCACCTTTTGAAAACACTCAAGTAGCAATAGACTGGACGGGGAAAATCATCCGTCAGCAGGAGTCCTTTGGTGACTGGTTGGGAATGGGGGTGCAAGAGGGCAGTGGGAAATCCTTGCGAAATCTGCTCCTGGAACGCGAACCGACTTGGAAAACTATCTTACCCGATAATTTTTACAATGGTGAGTTCGACTGTTTCCTACCTCTTTCCACAGATGGGAAGGACTCTGCTTCGGGGTTACACTTTAATTGCTTTCCCCACGAAGATTTCTCAACAGTAACCATGTCTCCCGCCCTCGCCCCACACGAATCACTGAAACAGACCTTTGTCGGAGACATTCCCAACGATCCTAGAACATTCTCGGCAATGTTTCTTCGGCTACAAAAAGCGGAAGCCCGTCTAGCTGATTATCTCCTTCATTTTCCGGGCATTTTCTTCACGCAACGACCCGACCTCTCTTTCAGCTATATGAGCAAGGGCATTCGCAAGCTTTTCCCTCACGATCACGAGGGGTTTCTGCGTAACGGTGGACTCTTTTTGAACTTCATCTTCGAGCAGGACAGGGAGCATTTCCACAAGCAACTCTCCGAGAACGGAAATAAGCCAGAAACATTTAGCTTTATATATCGGGTTAAACTCCCGCCTGCAGGACAGTTGATTTACCTAATGGACATCCGGACTCCTTCGATAACGACCAACGGCAAGCTCTTGGGCTATGAGGGCGTCTTTATCGACGTGACCCGGCAATCTATCGCCGAGCACAGGGTCACCAATACCGTTTGGAGAGAGGGTCTAGCAACGCTCACCAATGGGTTGGTTCATGATTTCAGCAACCTAATGGCAGGGATTTTTTCCATTAGTGAACTTTACCACGGGATGCTGGAGAAAGATGATCCAATGGCCAACGGGTTGGGCCAAATCAAGAAAAGTTCCATGCAAGCACAAAAACTGGTTCGCAGGATTATCGATCTTCATCGCGAGACCTCTACTGTTAGGGCAGTGCACGACCTCAGACTGCTCCTCAAGGACCAGATGGATTTGGTTGAAATCATTGTTCCCCGCAGCGCTCGCTTAGTCACCAACTTTGGTTCAGAACCGCTTCCGGCCTACCTTGAGGAAACGGGGTTTCGCCAAGTCATCCTGAATCTCGCCATCAATGCTCGAGATGCCATCAGGAGAACTGGTCGGCTCAAGATCAGTCTGCGACGCGTGGAACGGGAAGACCTGATCATGAAGGACGCATATGGCGAAAAACGCTATGCGCCTGCTCTTGGAGCAGAAATCAAACTAGAAGACGATGGGGAAGGAATTCCCGAAGAACTATATGACAAGATTTTTGATCCTTTCTTCACCACTAAAGATTCAGACTCAGGCTCCGGGTTCGGTCTCTATAACGCTAAGCTCTATGTCGAGGACCACAAGGGCGGGATCGGCTTTGTCAGCACCGTTGGTTCTGGCACCACTTTCTACATCTACCTACCTCTAATCGAGGATGAGGCCGACAAAGGGGATCGAAAACGTCGCTCCGTCCGTCGTGCAACGCGGACATTCGTCAAACCGCGCAAACGTTGAGCAGCATTCCCTCCATTCACTCAAGACTAGTCAGGTTAGCCTCTTGCTTGGGAAATAATTTGGCTAAAGTCCCTTGCACGTAATGTATCCGAGATTTTTCACTTCCATGGCGGTCATACATGACGACGTCGCCATGTCGAAGACCATTTTCGTAAGATGCCTCAACCCGAGCTCCACTAGATGAACGCTTGATCTGCAACCCGTGCCTCAAGCCCAAAGAGTAATGTTCCACGGAAAGTCCTCCATCGGTTTGGCGACGCAATAGGTTTCCAGTGAAGGGTTCATTTTTCTCCTTGAAATAAAGAAGAGGTTTGCCGCCGGCATTCCGCATTTCGAATTCCTGCGTAAATGCGGCTTCCTCACCTTCCCACTCTTTGCCAAGCGTGGAAGGGGAATCATCCAAGCTATTCCCATCCTCACCGCAATTCGTTAGTATGAGAAATAACGCAGATAAAGAAAACCCGGGATTTACCCAAATTTTCATTCGGCCAGATATTCGGAAAACTCATAAAGCTCGGGGTCGCGAGAAACAGGCTGGCGCAACAGTTTTCTCAACTTGGACTTCGTTCTGGATTCATTGTCCTCCACATCTCCCCCCGAGGAAGTATCTCCGGGCAGTCCACCCGCACCTTCCTCATCCCCAAAGACATCACCCATGCGATCCTCCAGTTCGTCGGGATCCATGCCCTCCTCCAGTTTACGAACAACCTCTTCCATTGGTTCGTCCATGTTCTCTCCCGTCAATTCGCACATACGGCGCATAAGCTTCCCCATCTGGCGAGGATCAGGATTGTCCTCGTCCATGCCGTCAATGGCTCCTTCCAGTTCCCGCATGGCGGTTGCAGCCTTGGCTTCATCCATACCCGCAAAGGGGTCATCGGAATCCTTCGAGGCATCAGGGTCATCCGGCAACTCCTCCTTTTTGCCAGTAATTGAAAAGCCTGAAACCAACTTCCGCATTATGTGCCTTTTCCCATCGGGGCAAAGCGGGATTTTATCAGCACATTCCAAAGAGCGGGCGAAAAAAGAATAAATCTTGCGCGTGTCAGGGGAGTAAAATTCGTAGATCGGCATAATGGACTCAATTTTTATCTCTCACCTAAGGAAGCTCTCTAGTCGAAGCAAGCCCAAGGAAGCAATGACCTTGCCTTTGAATTCAGCTTCATCGAAATAACCCAATCGTGTCCATAAGAAATCATTTGATGTTTTGGGCGAAGAAGCCGAGCCAGCGATTATGGATGGCGCTTCCCATCGGCTATCTGTTTTTTCTTCAGTTTCTTACGGGAATCCCGAAACCAGATGCCATACGCGACATGAAAGGGCCTGAGTTCTTGGAGAAATTCGCGGAGGAACTATTCGATTATCCCTATTGGGTGCAGGACCTGAGCCATCTGCCCCTTTTCGCGGGACTGGCCTGGCTTTGGTCATGGTACTACGGCGGTCCCGAAAAAGGGAGATTTTGGGCGGTCGGAGCTGGGTGGATTTGCTTCTCTTACGCAATTCTAAACGAAATGGGGCAATACTTCGTGCCAAAGCGCTTCCCTTCCGCGGGAGACTTGGTTATGAATATTTTCGGCGTTGCGATTGGGTTATGGTTACACGCACGGCTAACTAAAATGGAAAGTCTGTTCTCAGAAAAATCCCAAAGGGCTGATTAATCCTTAGAGGGCTTCTCGCGTTTCTTGAGACCTTCGGTCGCGCCGGGACCTAATTCGCGCCCCACCTCCCTGCCCTTCTCAAAGACCTTGCGGATCACAAGCTCACCCTTTCCATTCCAACGAAAGTACTGCCCATGCAATTTATGGTCTAGGAAATTAGCCTTGTAAATCAACTTCCCCTCAGGGTTCCACTCGCGCAAGGCGCCATTCAACTTCCCCTTTTCATAGTGCCCTTCCGCCCGTTTGGACCCGTCCTCACGCCAAGCCACATGAATGCCATCGTGCCTTCCGTCACGATAAGTGGCCTCCAACTTTATCTTCCCATTGGACCACCACTCTCGAACGGGGCCATGCTTGCTTCCCTTCTCGTAGGTTTCAACGATTCGCTTCTTCCCGTCCGGAAAATGTTCTATGACCTCGCCTTGAAGACGGCCACCGGTGTAATTCGCCTCGCGAATAATGGTCCCTTTGTCTGAATACTCCAAGTCCTTGCCATCTTTCTTGTCATCGTGAAATTTGCATTCCACTCGTGGGTTGCCGTCTTCGAACCATGCCTTGTAGAAACCCTGTCTTTTGCCATCGATAAAGGCGACAAGCTCCTTCAATTGCCCGTTATCAAACCACTCCGTCGCATTGCCGTCGAGGACGCCTTCCTTAAAATTGGCCTCCTTTCGCAATTGACCATTCTCATGCCAAAGACGACTAATACCTTTCGGTTTGCCTAAGGCAAAAGCCTGCTTACTGGCTGGCGTTCCATTGCTCCACCAACCCGAGACCTCCCCATCGAATTTGCCGTCCACATAACTCGCAGTAAACTTTTTATCTCCGTTCCCGTGGAAAGACTCTGCCTTGCCGGTAAAAGGCTTTCTTTGCAGGTCGAAATACCAAAGACGATCTTTCCCAAGCACCATGAGAGATGCATCGACAGCCTTTTTCTCCGCACCAGAAAGAGTGACAAAAGGAAAGCTGAACAGCACCACCAAGCACTTCACATTCATGAATCGCAAAGAGTACCGCAAGGAATCGGCGACACAATGAGAAAGCACCCTAAAGGGAACTTTTGACACTAAGCCCGCAAAGCCTTCTCCCTCTCCGGCAAGGTGGGATGGGAAAGATACACGGCAGCGAACAGCGGATGGGGGAGAGGGTTGGAAAGATTCTCGACATGCAGTTTTTTTAGAGCCGAGACAAGCGAATCAGGTCCGCCAACGGCATCGCGGGCGAAGGCATCAGCTTCATATTCGTGCTTTCGCGATAGTATGCTTCCCAATGGCGACAACCAGAAAGTGAAAACTCCCGATGCTACAGAGACAACAAGAAATACAGGTCCCAGCCGTCCATATGCCTCCAAGGCAAAGCCAAGCCCAGTTGAAGCGTCGAAAAACCATTTGGCTTCGGTGAGATAAGCGATGAACCAAAAACCAAAAAGGCCAAGCAATGCGGATAAGGCAAGCCGCTTGGGAACGTGCCCGCGTTTGTAGTGCCCGATCTCATGGGCGAGAACGGCCTCCAGTTCTTCGTGTTCCATCTGCTCAATTAAAGTATCGTAAAGGACGATGCGGCGAAATCGCCCAAAACCAGTGAAGAAGGCGTTAGAATGCCCCGATCGCTTGCTACCATCCATCACTTCAATAGTCTTGGCACGAAATCCCGCCCTGTCGGCTAAACCCATCAGGCGTTCCTTCAATTCTCCCTCTTCCAATGGTTCAAGTTTGTTGAAAAGAGGGAGAATGAACATCGGCCAAAAGGCAAAAAGCAATAACTGGAAAACGAAGAAGGCTCCGAAACCCCAGAGCCACCATGTATTTGGAAAAACTTGGCTCAATTCACGGTGAATCCACAAAAGCAGACCGATCAAGCCAAACATTAGGACGAACCCGAGCAACATACCCTTGAACTTGTCCGAAAACCAAAGACTCAAAGTGGATTTGTTAAAACCAAATCTTTCCTCAAGACGGAATTGACGAGCCCAATCAAAAGGCAACTCCGGTATTTGTAGCATCAATAGAATTCCCACAACCGCCAAAGCCTCCCTCCAAGGACCTGAATCAGGTGGACCTGAGCAGAGGGCGTACGACCAAGGCAAGAACCAAACCACGACTAGTATCTGGATAAGTGCCTCGTACAAATCCTCAACGAGTCCGAAACGACTTTTTGCCAGAGTATAGTCTGTGGTACGTTGCCATGATTGCTCGTCGCTGATTTCAATCAAGCTTTCCGGAATTGAGCCTCGAAGGCTTGCTACATGACTGGCGTTAATACGGTTTAGGTAGACTTCCGCAATCGTTCGCAGACAAAGCAAGGTCAAGATAACCAATAAAGCAACTGTCATGGGAGCGAACATATAGGGTAGAAAAATGTTAAGTCGATTGAAAATCGGATGCTGAAAAGCATTGCCGACCATCAACTCTACCACTAATTATCCAGCCCTTAATTAGACTTAAAAGGTAGTTAGGGATTCAAATGAGCAGCAACTTGGAGAAAGAAAATGAAGAAGTCATAAACTTCGAGAAGGCCATGGAACGTCTGGAAGAGGTTGTTGCATCGATGGAAAGTGGTGAATCTCCCCTTTCAGATCTCGTCGATAGATACGAGGAAGGATTCCGCTTGCTCAAACTTTGCCGTGAACGACTGGAGGAAGCCGAATTAAAAATCCAAGTCGTTCGCGAACAGGAAGGAAAAATGGTGGCAGAATCGATATCCTTGGATTCTCAATGAGCGAAACCCCACTGTTGGACAATATTAGAGGTCCCGAAGATCTCCGAAAGCTCTCGCAAGAGCAAATAAAGGCTCTCGGCGACGAAATCAGGAATCGCGTTATCAC
>CAZWTI010000303.1:0-4073 GCA_964637065.1 uncultured Puniceicoccaceae bacterium | reverse complement strand
GGCGGATGGCGTTACGTGACTTGGCGTCTGCCTCGTTGGTAACGGTACAAGTGTTGATGACGCCGAGATCGGCAGGTTCACCAAATGGAACGATCTCGTAACCGGCTGCAGCAAGGAGATCGGCAATGGAGGTAGCCTCGTATTGGTTTAGGCGACAACCCAAGGCACGCACGGAGGCACGCTTGGCGTCATGTAGTTCAGCGAGCATGATAAAACAATATACGCTAGAATGGTTAGGAGCCGAATGCGAATCAAGCAGGTTCCCCCACCCCGCTCATCTCTTGCGGGCAAGGAGAGTCAGGACCGAAACGACGGAGAAGTCTGACCAGCTTGCGTGCAGCCCAATAGCGTGGAATGAACCGAGAGGGTTGGGCAAAACAGCGTAACAACCAACCAAGGTAAAGCCTATCGGCCCACCTGGGGATTCGAACTTGCTGTCCGGAGAGAAAGGCAAGCGCAGCTCCGGTGCATAGTATCGTTGGTTCCCAAGAAAGATTGTCGCGAAGAAAGTGACCGAGGCGTTCCTGCACTCCGCCACCCAAGCTAACCACGATGATCTTGCATTGGTTTTCCTCAAGTCGACCGAGAAGAGCCTCATCGACGATTGGACCGGATTGAGAATAACGGGGGGCGAGGTAAACGTCAGATTTATCGACTGGTATACCCATTTCCCGGCACAGCCAATCCCGGTTTGCAACATCTTGTGCGGCATCAGGCATTATCCAGAACGAGCTTTGCATCAAACCTTGAGCTTCTCGCATCAAAATTTCCTTAAGGAAATGAAGCCCTGAGAGACGGTCTAGCCTCGCAAGGCCCGAAGGCCGAAAACAATTCCACCAAAGGATCATCAGCCCGCTGTCGGGCAGAACAAGGTCGGCAACCGCTAATGCTTTGGCATAGGATAAATCGCGAGGGAGATCGTTGGCAAGGCCCGGACCGGATGGAGCTAAAACAAGGCCGCCGAGCAGAGAATGCCGAATGGCCGCGTCCAAGTTGTCCGCAAAGAAAGAAACGCCTAGAATTTGCTGGACTGGAAAACTTTTCCGGGAAACGGAAGCGGCATGAACGTCAACCACGGAACGGAAGCGGAAAGAGCCCCTCAATAGGCGGAACGAGGAGGAAACAAGACCTGCACACCGGTGCGAAGCACGATCTCCATGTCCTTCCAAATACTCCAACTCCCAACATAATCAAAATCCAATTCGATGCGGCGTCGTACGAGTTCGGGATCGGTAAACTCTCCCCTGAGACCACGACACTGCGAAGGTCCAGTTAAGCCAGGCTTAACAAATTGTCGCACGCGGTAAGCCTTGTAGTCACGTTGAAAGAGATAATCATGTTGGGCAAGGTAAGGTCGCGGTCCAACAAGACTCATTTCCCCCTTAAGGACGTTTATGAATTGCGGAATTTCATCGATGCTAAAGCGGCGTAAGAAACGACCAAATGGAAATATGCGAGCATCATCGCGACTAGCCTGCGTTGCCTCGTCTCTTGCTTCAGTCGGGTCATGTGCCATGGAGCGGAATTTCCAAATTACGAATTTCCTCCCAGCCAGTCCAACTCTCTCTTGGCGAAAAAACAGAGGACCTGCAGATTGAATCAATTGCATAACACCGACCAAAATCATGGCCGGCGGCAGCATAAAGAAAAGAGCAGGGATGCTCAGCGTAATATCAAAGACCCTTTTAATCATTTGATTAAACGGGCTTTCCAACGGTTCATTTTGAAGTGTGAAGAACTGGCGACCTGATTCTTCAACAAAGACGAGACGCGTGTCGAAATGACCGGCAAGGGCATTATAGATTAGAACACGGCATCCATGGCGATTCGAGTGGTCGGCGACAAGAGAAATCCAACTATCGATATGCTCATCGGGTACGACGACCACTTGATGAACTTCATTCTGTTGCAGGAATTCGTCGAGGAGGGAATAATGACCGAGCTGCGGCAGAGAAAGCTTCTCAGGAAAACAACGAGACGTAGAGAAAACACCTGCAAAGGAGAAACCTTGAGCGGCATGGCGCTCGATCCATTTGCTCAAGGCGTCCAATGCCAGCCCATCACCGATTATAACGCTCTTGCGAAATTCGGAAGGAGAGTGGACGGCTCGCAGAAAAAGAATGGGCAAGTAATAGTTCACCAGAACTAAAACAGGCCAACAGCTGCCGATAAAGGAACCAAGGAAGAGGCGACTGGTCGACTTGTCCTTGGTAGCGAAATAGGCCGCGAAAACAAAAAAGGCTATTAGAGAAACTTGAAAGTTAGCCTTCATTACAGAACTAACCAACCGAGACCAACCTCGCTTTAGCAGGAAGGACCCATATTCCTTGAAAGTACCGAAGGAGGCCAGAAACAGCCCGACCGCCGCGACCAGCGCGTAATTCCAAGGCAGGTTTATTAGCTCACGACCAGATGCCTCCCAGAAATAGTGGATCATCCAAAACCAGACAAAGGTGGACAAGAGTAGCCCCGCATTGTGAAGCGTGGCGAATCCACGAATTCTGTGATTGTTCATTCTATGCGGGCAAAGGCAGTAGCACGGCAAAGATAAGTTTCCCCCGTTATTAGGTAAACTAGTCAATGGAGATACGCCATATTAACTCTTCTTGCAAGTTCATTAACAAGCTTCAAACCAAGGTGACTCAAAAGACTTTCAGCTTCAATTCTACATGGAATATAATTTTCAGCTTGCATCATTTCATTTTTTTTTGAAATCTATGAACTAGCAACTGTACTTTGATCATGCCCGTCAAGGTTCGAGACCAAAACAAAATTTCCATAGATGCGAACAATTCGCTGGAATTGGAGGGAATTGATTTTTTCGTTCGCCTCATGGGAATGTTGGGCATGCCTCGATCGGTCGGGGAAATTTATGGTCTGCTTTACTTTTCCGATCAACCCTTGCCCATGGATGCCGTAGCTTCTCGCTTGGAGATAAGTATTGGATCGGCCAGTCAAGGGTTAAAGACATTGCGATCGCTGAAGGCTGTTCGCTCCACCTATATTCCTGGTGACCGCCGCGATCATTATGTGGCGGAATCAGAGTTTCGCCGACTTTTTTCGACCTTCATTAGAGACGAGATCACACCACACCTCGATAGCGCAAAGGAACGCATCCACAGAATGGAGAAAATCTTATTATCGGGTGAACTTAGTAAAGTGGACGAGAAGTTCTATGAAATTCGCATTGAAAAACTCAAGCGCCTGACAAAGGCCAGTTCAAGATTACTGCCGGCAATGGCCGGACTGCTAAAGCTATGAACGATACAGCACCAAAAGATTGGTCTCTTGATTGGTACTGCGTACGCTCCAAACCACGTACGGAAAACACTGCCGCAAGATCTCTAGCAGTTCTTGACGGAGTGGATGTTTTCCTTCCAAAGACCGTCCCAGTACAAAAAAAGAATGCCTCTCCACCCCAACCTCTTTTCCCAGGATACCTCTTTGCCCGTTTTGATCCCATCGTCAACATGCGTTCCGTGCAGTATTCGCATGGAGTCGCTTATGTTGTTCGACGAAATTTAATACCTATTCCTGTTCCAAACCAAGTAATAAAGGACTTGGATGGGATTACCGTTGATGGAGTTCTCGAAATCCCTGACCAACCGCATCACGTGGGGGACAAGGTAACAATCGTTACTGGCCTTTTCAAGGGTGGTATCGGCAAAGTGACGAGACTAGTTTCTGCACGGGATCGGGTAAAAGTTCTCTTTGAATTCCTCGGTCGCTCGACCGAGATGGAAATTGACGAGGATTCCCTCGATTTCCCAAAGGCTCATCCCATGGGATCGAGCTGATTACTAATAAATCTGAAAACCAGCGAGAGAAGGAAGGCTTTGCGGGATTCCGCAAACGGCTGAGGGCGGCAGCTTGCGTGGACTAGCAAATTCAAGACATTTCATGAGATGGCAAAGGCTTTAATCTCAGGTATTTCGGGTCAGGATGGTTCCTACTTGGCCGAGTTGCTTTTGGAGGAGGGGATGGAAGTACATGGTTTCGTTCGCCGCTCCGCACTCGAAGATCCAGAGAGAAGGCTTTGGCGTCTGCAAGGCATTCTAGACGAAATCGTCCTC
>CAZWTI010000302.1:0-4949 GCA_964637065.1 uncultured Puniceicoccaceae bacterium | reverse complement strand
CCGAATACCTCAAGGGAACGCTTTATCGGTTCGTGGATAAGTTCGATATCGATATCCTCGTCCCTCAAAATGCACTCGCCATCCCGATGAACGTACCGTTGGGCATTGCCCTGACCGAGTTCATATCGGAGACTCGAATACCCTCCATCGCTCACCACCACGACTTTTACTGGGAGAGAACCCGGTTCTCGGTCAACGCGATTCCGGAATACCTTGATATGGCTTTCCCGCCGGATCTTTCGAATATGAGGGACGTGGTCATTAACCAAGAGGCACAGGAACAACTTGCTCTTCGCAAGGGTATCTCATCTCTGGTAATTCCCAATGTCTTTGACTTCGACAATTCTCCTGACCCTCCAGACGAATACGCTTCGGACGTCCGCGAGGAACTTGGCTTGTCTCCCGACGATTTCTTCATCCTGCAACCCACTCGAGTCGTCCCACGCAAGGGAATCGAGCAGGCAATCAAACTGGTAAGCCTTCTCAGGAATCCCAAATGCAAGCTGGTGATCTCCCATGAGGCAGGGGATGAAGGCTACGAATATCTCGCCATGCTTCAGCAACTTGCCCATGAGGAAGGAGTCGACATGCGAGTCGTTGCGGATCGCGTTGGCGAGGTGCGGCAACGCGATGCTCAAGGACGAAAGATTTATACCCTTTGGGACCTCTATCCGCATGCGGACTTCGTTACCTACCCTAGTATTTACGAAGGCTTTGGGAATGCGCTTCTGGAGGCGATTTATTTTCGCAAGCCGGTTCTGATCAACCGTTATTCCATCTTCGTGCGCGATATCGAGCCCAAGGGTTTCAATCTCCTTACAATGGATGGGTTCGTCACACCTGCTCTTGCTGAAAAGGTGGGAGAAATCCTAGAGAACGAGACCGTAAGGAACGAAGTCGTCGAGCACAACTTCGAGGTCGCCCGTCAGTTTTTCTCCTACTCTGTAGTTCGTCGCAATCTGCGGGCGCTTATTTCCAGCCTGACGGGCTATTAGGATTTCCGTATGAACCACCTCTCCTCCATCATCAAGCACGTCTCGAATGCAAAGCTGCAGACGATACGACGTCGATTTGCTCGCCTTTACGGCAGCGAGACTGCTGATGTCTTGCTCGAGCGCTTCTATCACATGCTCGGCCGTTATGGAGTTGGCCTAGAGACTACAGATTCAGGAAAAATTTGGGATGAACGGGATGCAGTACTTATCACCTACGCCGATATGGTTCAACTCGAGGGCGAACCTCCTTTGCAGACACTTTGTCAATTTTGTTCCGAAAATCTCAAGGGTGCCTTCTCTACTGTTCATCTCCTTCCTTTCTTTCCATGGTCTTCCGATGATGGTTTTTCGGTGATGGACTATCGTCAGGTTGATAAACGCTATGGAGAGTGGAGAGACGTCATCCGTTTTTCCCGTGAATTCGATCTCATGTTCGACCTGGTGCTGAACCATTGCTCTGCCCGCAGCGAATGGTTCCTCGATTATGTTTCCGGGATAGAACCCGCTTCCGGCTACATACTCGAAGGTGATCCGGACGTCGACCACTCAACTGTGGTTCGTCCTCGTTCCTCACCTCTTCTCACGCCTACCGCCACCCGTACCGGCACCCGACATGTCTGGACTACATTCAGCGAAGATCAAGTTGATCTGGACTGGAGAACACCTGACTTGCTTTTCGAGTTTCTCGACATCCTGATGCTCTACCTCTCGATGGGATGCCGAATCCTGCGTCTGGACGCCGTGGCTTTCCTATGGAAGGAAGTGGGGACTAGTTGTCTGCACCTTCCTCAGGCTCATGAAATTGTGAAACTCTTTCGTAACTTTATTGAGGTCGTTGCTCCGGAAACAATCCTTCTAACCGAGACCAACGTACCCCATGAAGAGAACGTCAGCTATTTCGGTCGGGGTGACGAAGCTCACATGGTCTACCAGTTCAGTCTTCCCCCCTTGCTCCTGCACGGATTGCTTGAAGGCGACGCTTCGCATCTCACTCGTTGGGCTGCCGACTTAAAACCTCCTCCGCAAGGATGCTCTTTTCTCAACTTTACTGCAAGTCACGACGGAATTGGCGTTCGCCCTCTTGAAGGTATTTTATCGAAGGAAGAAATCTTTGCTCTGGCTGAAAAGGTAAAGGCTCGCGGAGGACTGGTTTCCATGCGTTCTCTTGAGGATGGTTCGGAATCTCCCTATGAATTAAATTGCACCTTCCTCGGAGCCCTTGCCGATGAGGACGAATCCGTGGTCGAGGCGCGTTTCCTATGTTCACAGGCCCTTGCATTCGCACTGCAAGGCATTCCAGCGGTTTACTTTCATTCCCTGACGGCTTCACCGAACTGGAATGAGGGCGCCCAGGAAACTGGTCATAACCGGAGTATCAATCGTCTCAAGTGGGAAAAGGGAAAACTTCAGGACTTGTTGGCCGATGACGGGAGCGCTACCTCGCGCGTCTTCGATTGGTGCGCTAGACTTCTTCGCCGCCGAGCTTCCTGTCCCGCGTTCCATCCTGATGCGCCTCAGTTCATTCACGACTTCGGTGCCTCGGTTTTCACCTTGGAGCGAGTTTCCATTGACGGTTCTCAGACGATCCTTTGCTTCTTCAACTTCACGAATTCATCGGTGCCGATTTCAAACGAGGGACGACTTACGGAAATCTTTCCTGGTGGTAAGGCTCACGACCTAGTGGGAGGATTCGGCATTCCGGTTTCCGAGGAAGGCATTGTCATTCGTCCATATCAAGCGCTCTGGCTCGTCCCCCGTTGAATCTTCTTCTTTTCGAGACCTTGGTTGAAGAGATTCTTCTGCCACCTGGCGATTCGCGATCTCTTCACGTTCGCGAAGTGTTGCGCCGTGTGCCCGGCGACGAAATTGATGTCGCCGTCGTCAATGGTCCGAAGGGCAAGGCAACTGTTCTCGAAGACTGTGAGTCTGGCATGCGTCTTTCGTTCCTTTGGGAAGAAGTTGTGGAAGACGACAGGTGTCCAATTCATCTCTTGCTTGGGTTGTCCCGTCCCCAGACTGCGCGCAAGATTCTAGGGCAAGCCTCGTCCCTCGGAGTCACCGCAATGAACTTCTTTGGAGCCGAAAAGGGTGAAGCTTCCTACGCCGACAGCAAACTCTGGAAGACCGACGAATGGCGTCGGCATCGTGCTCGTGGCATCGAGCAAGCCTTTTGTTCCTTTCTACCTGAGGTTCGTAGATTTGGGAATCTGGAGGATGTCCTCCTGGACATACCCGAGCTTGGTCAACGAGTGGCTCTCGATGTCTATGAAGCTGAAACTTCTCTTTCCACGAACGATGCCGTTTCGACTCCTATCTTCCTCGCGATTGGTTCCGAAAGGGGATGGTCCGGTAATGAACGAGACCTTTTGCGTGAATCCGGCTTCGTGATGCGACATCTAGGTTCGCGTGTACTTCGTCAAGAAACCGCCGTAGTGGCGGCGCTTGGTATCCTCGGGTCGCCGCATTGGCGTTAATTTTCCTCTGTGGGGCGAAAAAGTCCATGCGTCGGCGAACCCTTGCCGGGTTTGCCTAGACGTCTTTGCAGAGACCAACCCTTGGGAAAGAACTCGAAGTCTCCGGGCATTCCCAGAACGAGGAGACTGTCGGGTCCCGCGAGTTCTTCCTCATTCAGTCGAGCGAAAAGTTTTGATGCTATCTTGGGAAGGAGAGGGTAGGGGGGATCGGCGAAGACAATGTCGAAAGGTCCGGCCTGTCTTGGCCTAACCCGAAGGGCGTCACCTGCAAGAACTTCGAAATTCTCTACACTGATTCCGGCGCTCTTACACGTAGCTTGCAGGTTTTTTTTCAGGCAGATCACTGTTCTTGAATCCAGTTCCACGAAGCTTCCACGCGCGGCGCCCCGGCTAAGCGCCTCCAGACCATGTGAGCCCGTCCCGGCGAAAAGATCGAGAAAGGAGGCTCCCTCAACAAGGTTTCCCAATGAGGAAAAGAGACGTTCCCGAGCAGGTTCCAGCACCGGGCGCAGCTTTCTCGCTTTTGGTACGCTCAAGATTATGCCTTTAGCCCGCCCGCCCGAAATCCTCATGCTTAGTAAATGTTTTTTGAACGACCAAGTCGAAAGCCGGGTCTCAATTTATGCGTTTTCATGGTACTACTGTACTAAATGACTATCTGGTCATTGTTTGGCAACAAGAGCGTCGTCTTGGGACGGCGCTTTTTGTTGGATTCGATCTCGAATTCCGGCAGGAAAGTAATCTTTAATTTTATAAATGAGCCGAACTTTTCGAGCATTCGTATTTGATGAGCATTTGCCAAAGGATGGTACCATTACCTTGACTGGGGAGGAAAGCCATCATTTGCACAAGGTTCTCCGCATTGAGGTCGGAACAGAGGTCGAAGCGATAAATGGCCGGGGTGTGGTTTGGCGGACTGAAGTCGTCGATGCAGGAAATCGTTCCAGCGTTTTGAGGATTCTTGATAAAAGAGACATTGAGCCGGCTCCCGTTTCGTTCGAGATGGCCGTTGCCATTCCCAAGGGAGGACGAATGGACGATGTGGTGCGTCAACTTACTGAACTTGGAATTTCGACAATATGCCCACTGGTGACTGAAAGAAGTGAGGCCTGTGGTCTCCTGAAGCGGGTCGAGACCAAGCTTGAGAAGTGGGAACGAATTGCGATCCAGGCCTGCAAGCAATCGGGCAACCCTTGGCTTCCCGTCATTCGAAAACCTCTCTCATTCGAAAAATGGTCCGAACAGTTGTCGGCGAACTCCGTTAGATTGTTTGGGAGCTTTGTGCCTGAGGCGAAATTGATATCCTCTTTTTCTCGATCCGAAGTCGTGGAAGTCGCGATAGGCATTGGCCCGGAGGGGGGATTTTCCCAATCGGAACAGGAGGTGGCCAAGATGGTCGGATTTACGCCAGTCCGTTTTGGACCCCACGTCTTGCGGGTTGAGACTGCTGCAGTTTGCGCATTGGCAGTTGCACAGGAGA
>CAZWTI010000301.1:0-3372 GCA_964637065.1 uncultured Puniceicoccaceae bacterium | reverse complement strand
ACGAACATCCCGGTCTACCTGCTCGAGCACAAGGGCTTTTATGATAGGATCGGCCTTTACGCGGGTTCCCGAGGAGACTACCCCGACAATGCGGAACGTTCGGTGGTCCTATGCCGAGCTGCTATCGAACTGCCATCCATTACGAATTGGAAGCCGCAGCTCTATCACGTCCACGACTGGATGGCTGCACTCTTGCCCGCCTGCCTGAATGCAACTTACTCCTCAGAGGACCGAACTCCATCAGCCTCCGTCCTCACGATACACAATCTTGAACACCAAGGTATATTTCCTCCCCAGGCATTTGATCTGACCTGCTTGCCGAGCTCATACTTCCGCATGGATGGCTTCGAGCACCACGGCAGACTGAACCTACTCAAGGGTGGCATCCAGCACGCCGACAAGATCACCACCGTCAGCCCCACTTACGCAGAGGAAATTCGAACCGAAACCCATGGTCACGGGCTTCACCCCTCCCTCGATTTCCGCGCCGCCGATGTGGTGGGAATCCTGAACGGAATCGATGAGGGAACTTGGAACCCCCTTAATGATCCCGCCCTTCCAAAATCATTTGGCCCAGACACGATCAAGGCGGGCAAGAAAGCATGCCGGGCGGCAATTGGGAAAGAACTGGGACTCTCTCAAAATAATTCCCTCCCTCTTTTCGGCGCGGTTACACGCCTCCATCATCAAAAGGGACTGGACATTCTGCTAGAGGCAATCCCCGCACTATTGGCAGAAAACAATTTGCAATTTGTTATCCTCGGGAGTGGGGATGCCGAACTGGAACGAAGCCTTTCACAGCTAGCAACCGACTTCCCAGGAAAAGTCGCCGTTCGCATCGGTTTCGATGACAACCTTGCCCGCCGCATCTTCGCAGCCTCTGACTTTTTCGTTATGCCAAGTCGTTTCGAGCCTTGCGGCTTGGCACAGCAATACGCCATGCGATACGGTTCCCTGCCCGTAGCCCGGAGGACGGGCGGACTGGCGGACACCGTTAAGGATTTCAAGAAAAACGCACAACTCGCCAACGGCTTTCTCTTCGATGAAATTCAAGTTGCATCGCTCGTCGCCGCACTGAAGAAAGCATCGGAGATTCACGCGAAAAAAGAAACTCTTGCTCGAATGCGGGACAACGCGATACGGCAAAGAGCCTCCTGGAACGAGTCTGCAGCCAAATACGTCGAGGTTTACCAGTGGGCTATCGAGTCTAGGCAAAGCAAACTCGAATAGCTATTCACAAACAACGTGGATAACTTTTGGGCCTCGTTCCCGATTTCTTCTTGCAGCCCAAAAAAGGCACCCGTTACGGTGAAGGATTTATTCGTTTGTAGAGACAGACTTGTCGGAAATTAACCGAATGCGCGAAAAAGGCCCATCCAAGACATTTACCCACGAGGCGGTCGAGTCTTGGCTCTTAAATCTGGCGAAGACCGATTGGGAGCCTCATTTCGACAAGTCCGTTCTCTCATATGGTCGTGACTTATATCGAGAAGGCGCCATCACGGCCATCGACCTGCAATCAGACCAAGCGATCGTTTCGAGGAAGGTGGAACGAAAAGTAACCTATTCAGTCATCGAGTGGAGCAACGCGACTCCTTCCGTACGATCCTCTACGCTGGACGAACTCCTCGGTCCCGCAATCGCCGTTGCGGGAATATATGAAATCGAGGAACTGGTGAGTGAGGAGCATGGCCGATTCCCCCTCGGCGAAGAGGAGACGCCCGAGGAAGAGGAGACCGCCGAAGAACCCGTGCCTGTTGAAGATCCCGAACCTGAGAAAGAGGAGCAGCAAGAAGACGAGGAACCTGTGCACTCCTTGGTCGTAGAACTCGAGGTAACTGTGGGAGGAGGACTAACGGCCGAACCCAAGTGGAAACTCGGTCGTTCTTCAATGCCCGTCTACGGTCCCAAAGCAAGGGAAGAACCCAAGTATGCGGAACGCGACACCCTGCTCCAATTCGTAGCGAACGCGGGAAAGAGGGATTTCACCTTCGAGAAGAAAAACGGGCTTTTTCGTCTGAGGAACTGGAAAACCGTGGCCGATTTTGCGGAAAAGGCCCTCCCAACGTGGGAAAAAAGTTTTCGCCTGCGATTTAAGGGAGACGCTAAACTTCTTCACAAGGGCCGAAGTGAGCTCACTTGGGAAATTGAGGCCCGCACGGCGAAAGACAGAGGCATGACTCTCCGCGAAAGCTTTCACCTAGACAAAATAAGGCTCAGCTCTCCCCAAGCCAGACGCATTGCTCGGGTCAGGGGCGGGCTCACCTTCGTGCCAAAGCACGGTCTGGTACGGCTCAACCAAGACCAAATGGACGACTTCGAGTGGTGGGGCCGCAATCGGGGCAAGGGTGCCCGGGCTCGCTGGCCACGCTACATGCTCTTTTCATTTTTCGCCCGCAAGTACGTACAAGCCTCCCCCGACGGAAAGCTGGCGACTTGGCGAAAATCGGTCGGGAATGGAAGCGATGCCGACGGCAAGCTATCACTGCCCGCCTTCATGCGTAACTACCAAAAGCAAGGAGTCAACCGACTGCACTCCCTGCACAAACTAGGGTGCCATGGTCTGCTAGCCGACGAGATGGGCCTCGGCAAAACGGCGCAGGCGCTTGCCTTGCTGCAGTCCTCCCCTGCCAAGGGCCTACCGGATCTCGTCGTGTGTCCCGCTGCGGTGATCCCCGTTTGGATACGGGAGGTCGACGAACGTTTTTCAGAAATCAACGTCCGCGTACTCGGCAAAGGTACCGTTTTCGACCATGCCCAAGAGCCCTGCCTGTGGCTAGCCAGCTACACACAACTTCGGCGTCATCGGTCCTTGCTCGACAAGGCCCGCTTCCGCTACGCCGTCCTCGACGAGGCACAGCTAATAAGGAATCCCAAGGCCAAGGTGACCCAAGCCTGCATTGCGATCAATGCCGAGCATCGTCTGGCCCTCTCAGGCACTCCCATCGAGAACACGCCCCTCGACCTCTGGACCATCTTCCGCTTCCTCATGCCCGGCCTCCAGGGCGGACGACGGGACTAGGAAAAGTCCCTGCAGGCATCACCAGGGGAGCCCGCAGACCATCTTCGGAGCCAAGTGGCCCCCTTCGTCTTGCGACGAATAAAGGCCGAGGTGGCCAAGGAACTTCCCCCCAAGCTCGAGACCGACCTCCCCTGCCCCCTCACTGAGGAACAACGCCGCGAGTACCGCATTCTCACACAAGGGGCGCGAACCGAGCATGGCGACGACCTGAGAGCCGCCCTCAAGCGCGCTCCCACACACGTATTCTCACTCCTTACTCGCCTTCGTCATACCTCCTGCGACGCCGCTCTACTCCCTTGGCGCAAAGGCTCGCCACCCTCCGGGGGAAAGACCGACCTGCTTCTGGAGAA
>CAZWTI010000300.1:0-6450 GCA_964637065.1 uncultured Puniceicoccaceae bacterium | reverse complement strand
ATAATGCCCAAAGCAAATAATGCTCCATTCAAAAGTGCTCCACCCGTGAACATGTTGTAGAACCCGAGAATATCGTTTCCGTCGTCTTGGCTTTGTTCAGCTCGCCACTCGAAGAATTCACGGATGGGAGTTGGATCCACTCCGGGCAAGGGGACATTGGCTCCGACTCGAGCAATAAATAACAAAGCCAAGGTAAAGAAAATACGCTGACGAAGTTCAGGTATTTTGAGTGAATTTGTAAAAGCCGATAACATTTGAATGTAAAGTCGAACTCTCTGCTTAAATCATGACTTCTGCTATCGACGATAGATCAGGCGATTTCCACAGAACCACCAGCAGCCTTGATTTTCTCCTCGGCGGTTGCTGAGCATTTGTCGACCTTGACTACATAAGGTTGTTTCACCTCGCCCTCGCCCAGCAACTTAATGGAGGTAGCATTACGACGAACGAGTCCAGCAGACTTGACGGAATCCAAGTCTACCTTGTCCACGCTGATTATTCCCAAGTCACCTACATTCACGATAGAGAACACCTTGCGGAAGCGGGCATTATTAAAACCACGGCGAGGAAGCTTGCGGAAGAGGGGCATCTGCCCACCTTCAAAGCCCGCACGGAGAGAATAACCGGAGCGTGCTTTAGCTCCCTTGTGCCCACGTCCGCAAGTCTTGCCCCGTCCATTAGCTTCACCTCGACCAACACGCTTGCGATTTCGAGTGGCGCCTGCAGGAATTGCTTGTTGCTTCATTGAGGCTCCTCCTTAATGGGGGTGATTTCTTCAGTTTCCTCTTCAGTTTCCTCTTCAGTTTCCTCTTCAGTTTCCTCTTCAGTTTCCTCAACCGTAGACGGTTCCTCAGATTCCTCGGATTTTCCCGAAACATTCTGTTCCGCGTCGGAAAGTGGGGTTACGGCCGGCTTCGAGGTTTCGGGAGCCAATGTCATTGGGTGACCCTTAACTTCTTCACCACGAATAGCTGAAATCCTTTCGGCGGTGCGCAACTGTTCCAAAGCATCCATTGTAGCCGTTACGACTGCGAGATGATTGTTTGATCCCAAGGACTTCGAAAGAACATTCTTCACTCCAGCCGCCTCCAGCACCGCACGGACACCGCCGCCGGCAATGATCCCGGTTCCGGGCCGAGCCGGAAGCAAAAGCACCTTGCCGCCATCGGCCTTACCAAGGACACGATGAGGTATTGTTTCCCCGCTAATGGAAACCTGCTTCATGGTCTTGCGAGCCTGGTCCGTACCCTTGCGAATTGCCTCAGGAACCATTTTTGCCTTGCCATAGCCGAAGCCCACGCGCCCCTTTTGATCACCCATCACCACTAGAGCGGCAAAGCTGAAGCGGCGACCGCCCTTCACTACCTTGGCGCAACGGTTGATGAAGACAACCTTTTCAAAAAATTCAGATTCATTATCAGGAGAAAACCTTTGCCTCCTAGGAATGGGACGGGTTGCTGGATTGACGCTCATTGAATTCGATAGGTAGGGTTAAAATTGTAGCCCCGCTTTGCGGGCAGCTTCAGCAAAAGCCTTCACACAACCGTGATACTTACGACCAGCTCGGTCAAAAACAACGGATGTAAACCCCGCCGCCTTAGCCTTTTTGCCAAGCGCCTCCCCAAACTTGCCCGCACCATCGACATTCGGCAAGACCCCCGCAAATTCCTTCGAATTGGTAGTCAAAGATACAAGGGTGTGTCCAACTATGTCATCGATGCACTGAGCATGGATGTTCTTGTTGGTAAAGCATACGGCAAGTCGCGGTCGTTCAGTGGTGCCATTCACCTTTTTCCGGATTCGCCACCGCCGCTTTCGCTTTAATTCTCTCTTCTTTGCAAGTTTCATATTGGTTGCGGCTCTCTTTTTCGTCCCGTTATGCTGTTTTCTTACCTTCCTTGCGACGAACGTAATCACCCACGATGCGGACTCCCTTGCCCTTATAGGGTTCAACTGGATAGAAGCTCTTGATATCGGCGGCAACTTGACCAACCTTCTGCTTGTCTGGACCTTCGACATGAACTTTCACATTATCGGCGACAGTTACGGAAACACCATCAGGCACGGAATAATTGATCGGGTGCGAAAACCCCAATTCAAGGTTAACTTTATTACCCTGTGCATTGGCTCGGAAGCCAACCCCTTGGATGAGTAAATCCTTGGAGAAGGTTTCCGTAACACCTCTTACCATATTCGCCACAATCGCTCGTACCGTGCCATGCATCGCCCGAGAAGGACGGGTATCGTCTACGGGTGAGACATGAACTTCGCTTGCCTCGACCACAACTTTCACCGAATCAGAAAAGCTTTGCTCAAGCTTTCCATTGGGACCCGACACGACAACATGGTTATCCTGAACCGAGACGTCTACCCCGGACGGGATGTTCACCGCTAGTTTACCAACTCTACTCATAGTTTAGCTTTTAACCTGTTAAATACTGCGAAAACTCCTTACCAAACTTTGCAGAGAATTTCTCCGCCCACTTTTTCTCGCCGGGCAGATGCATCATCCATGATGCCTTTTGGGGTGCTAAGAATAGAAACGCCAAGGCCTCCTAGTACGCGAGGAGCCTCTCGATAACCGCAATAAGCTCGGCAACCGGGCGTACTTGTTCGAGAAATACCTTTGATGGCGTGTTCACCGTTCACATACTTGAGTCGCAATAGAAGGCTTTTGAACCCATGTTCGTCAGTAGACTCGCCAAAATCCTCCAAAAAACCACGTTTTTTTAAGATTCGAGCAATGCCTTCGCGTAATTTCGAATGCGGATAACCGCAGGATTCATTGCCCACCCTGCCGGCATTTCGAATTACAGTAATAAAATCGCCTATGGCGTCGTGTACGGACATGGTTCGCTTTCCTTTCGAAAATTGCCTACCAAGAGGCCTTGATAACCCCCGGAATTTTGCCTTCCACTGCAAGTTCCCGAAAAGTTATTCGGGAAAGACCAAACTTACGAATAACAGCTCGGGGTCTGCCTGTCGCTGAACAACGGTTCAAGATTCGCACTCGAGATGAATTTCGCGGTAGTTTGGCAAGTTTAGCTTGGGCAAAGTAGAAATCCTCCTCGGATGTTTCTGGATTGGCCATAATGGCCTTTAGTGCCGCTCGCCTTGAAGCGTAACGCTCTGTCATGCGGATACGCTTTAGGTTGCGTGCGATTGCGGATTTCTTAGCCATAACTGATAAGGAGATAAAAAAGGCGGGTAAGTTTATGCTGCAACTTCATGGCCTTCTTGCTGTTCGGTAGAAGTTTTACGGAAAGGCATTCCGAGCAATGACAGGAGTTCACGACCTTCGTCATCATTTGCGGCAGAGGTTACTATGCAAATGTCCAAACCAACATTGGTACGTTGGCGTTCTACATTTATTTCGGGGAAAATGCTATGGTCCGTGATGCCCAAAGTGTAGTTGCCATGCCCATCGAGCTGGTATGAAACCCCTCGGAAATCACGGATGTTTGGCAATGCAATAGCCATGAGACGAAAAAGGAAATCCCACATGACGTCCCCCCGAAGCGTTGCCTTAAGACCTACGGGCATCCCTTTGCGAAGCTTGAAATTCGAAACGCTTATTCGGGCTTTACAGACAACAGGAGACTGTCCGGCGAGAGAGGCAAAGTCCTTGCGCAAGTCTTCCAGTGACCCCTTGTCCATTTCCGCCCCAAAACCTGTATTCAAGACGATTTTCTCTATCTGGGGCACTTGGTGAAGGTTCTTAAGGCCTAGGCTTTTCATCAATGCCGGAACAACTTGTTCAAGAAATTGCTGCTTTAGATGTGGTTGGCTCATGTCTCAGGGACTTTCAAAAACTTCAAGATGACTGTCGCTCAGCATGAAGAGCAGCCAACATTACATTGGAATAATGCAGGGATGCCTCGCGCTCCGATATCGCTCCCTCTGGGTTATCCTGAGTCTTGCGCTCATGATGTTTAACAAGATTAACGCCTTCCACAATTATACGATTCTTTGCAGGAAGAATTTCAAGAACCTTACCGGAACGGCCCTTGTGCTCCCCAGTAATGACGACGACCTCATCTCCTCTCTTGATGCGCTTGCCCATAGTTAAAGCACCTCCGGGGCAAGCGAAATGATTTTCATGTACTCTCTGCGTAATTCGCGAGCGACAGGTCCGAAAATTCGTGTTCCACGAGGAACCCCATCTTCGCCGATGATAACAACCGCATTTTCATCAAATCGTATATAACTGCCATCGCGACGGCGAATTGGAGCCTTTGTGCGAACAACCACAGCTCGCACCACGGAACCTTTCTTGATCGCTGCATCGGTAGAACTTTCCTTCACATGACAAACAATCACGTCGCCCACAGACGCGGTTTTTTTGTTCTGCCCAAGGCGACGAATCATACGAACCTTCTTGGCTCCCGTATTGTCGGCCACCTCAAGTCGGCTAAGTAGTTGGATCATGGAAAGAAGAAAGGGTAATTGCTTAGGTTGAGGATGCTTGAGGTGCACGCTCAACGATCGAGATAATGCGCCAACGCTTAAGTTTGCTTAAGGGTCGGGTCGCCATGATGTGGACACGGTCCCCCTCGTTAGCTTCATTATTGGCGTCGTGAGCATGAACAGTAGTCTTTCGACGGATTTCTTTTTTGTAAAGAGGGTGAGGGACTTTGTATTCGTAGACGACCTTTACAGACTTATCACCTGTTCTGGACCGAACAGTACCTATGAATTCTTTGCGGCTATTGCGTGTTTGATTTTCGCTCATGGACTTTTACTCCAGTTCAGGCAGCGGCTTCCTTTCTCCCTTTTTCGGACAATATTGTTTTTATTCTGGCTCGCTCCCTACGAAGTTCACCCAACATATGCGGTTTCTCAACCTGCCCAGTTTGTTTACGCAATCGCAGTCCCATCAATTCCTCTCCCGCGTCGCGCAACTTCTTTTCAAGCTCCATGGTGCTGAGGTCTCTGATTTCTGCTGGCTTCATGTCAATGCTGCGAAGAATTTTCAGAAGATTTGTTCTCGCGTAATTAGTCTACAGCGAAAGGGGAGCTTGGCATCCGCCAATCCAAGTGCTTCTCTAGCGAGATTAAGCGAGCAGCCAGCAATTTCAAAAAGAACATGACCCGGTCGGATAACGGCAACCCAATGATCAACTGGTCCTTTGCCCTTACCTTGACGAGTTTCGGCAGGCTTCTTTGTGACAGGTTTATGGGGAAAGACTCTAATCCAAACTTTGCCTTTTCTTTTCAAGTGACGATTGATCGAGACTCGAGCAGCTTCAATTTGATTGGAGGTCATGCGGCCACGAGAAAGCGCCTGAATTCCGTATTCCCCAAAGGCAACGGTCGTTCCGCGCGAAGCATTGCCGCGAACGCGGCCCCGTTGAACCTTACGATATTTGGTTCGGGATGGAAGGAGTTTTGCCATATCTTTTAGAGGATTAGGTTAGTTGTTGATTGGCTGGAGTCTTAATAGAGTCGATCCTCCTCCTTTAAACAAATCCAGCATTTGATGCCAATTATCCCATATACGGTTTTCGCTTCAATGAATCCATAATCAATATTTTCGCGAAGCGTATGCAAAGGTACGCGTCCTTCCCTTTGCTGTTCGGTACGGGCAATATCTGCTCCGCCAAGGCGACCGGCACATTGGATGCGAATACCCTCGGCACCCATCGACATAGTGGTCTGCACTGCCTTTTTCATGGCTCGTCTAAAGGCAATTCGACGCTCAAGTTGAAGGGCAACATTTTCAGCCACTAGAGAGGCTACAAGATCGGGCTTCTTGATTTCCTTGATTTCAAGGTGTACTTCTTTTCCAATTCTCTTGTTGAGACCATCACGAAGGTTGTCGAGCTCTTGACCCTTCCGACCTATAACGATGCCTGGGCGAGCAGTCCAGATAGATACTCGTGTGCGAATTGACGCCCGTTCGATTACTACGCGTGGCACAGATGCAAAACGCAATTTCTTATCCAGAAAAGCTCGAATTATACAGTCCTCTTCCACAAATTTAGGGTAATCGCTCTTATTGGCGTACCATCGGGCACTCCAGTTGCGGCAAACTCCTAAGCGGAAACCAATCGGATTTACTTTTTGTCCCATAATTCCTAAACCTCGTCGGTAAGCACGATGCGGAAATGGCTCATGCGTTTTTTATAAGGATGGGCCGAACCCCGAGCACATGGTCGGAATCGGCGCAAAGCAGGCCCTTGCTCCACTATGGCTTCACGAATGACAAGTTCCTCGGCAGAAAGGTTTGCATTGTTCTCCGCGTTCGCCATGGCGGAACGGAGGGTTTTGTCAAGCAACCGGGCAGCCTTTCGCGGGATGAACTTGAGAAGTTCAACGCCTTCTCCAGCCGTTCGGCCAGGCAATACTCGAGCAACCTCTCTAGCCTTCTTGGGCGAGATTCGCATATATTTGCTTTTGGCCTTGATTTCCATGATCACTTCTGTGTGTGCGGATTATGAGACCTGAAGA
>CAZWTI010000299.1:0-5323 GCA_964637065.1 uncultured Puniceicoccaceae bacterium | reverse complement strand
CTTGTCGACCTCGACGGAAACAGAGGATAAAGAATCGGAATCAGCTTTTGCGGGTTCCGAATCCGCAGAAACCTCATCTGACTGAGATGGTTTTTCGGGCTCGGGTTCCTCTGCGTCCTGAAGAGTTAGGTCAAGGTCATCTACAAGAAAGCGGACGTCCATGTAGGTCATGTTAATGCTGAATTCCTCGTCGAGTCGCTTCTGAACATCGGAAAGGCCCATGCCCTCCTTGATCCATCGGGCGATTTCTCGTTTCTGATCCTCTGTCGGTTCGTTGGATGCGGTTGCAGCTACATCACCAACGGATGCCTCCGGAAGGTTTTCGGAGTCTGACGAGTCCTCTCCGTCTCCACCAGCATAGGATTCCTGCTCCAAATTCGATGTATCTTCCTCGTCTAGCACGTTCATTTTAAATAATAAGGCATTAGATAAGGATTCGAAACGCATACGCAAGCCTAGGGAGCAGGCTCGAAGGTGAAAACCTTGTAAATAAGATGGAGTGAATCCTGTCTAAAACGGGAAAATCAGTCTCATTCCATGGAATGGGAGAGATTCTCAGTGAGGTGCTCGACGGAGCGCTTTACCGATTCGTCCTGATCCATCATGTTCTCGACAGTCTTACATGCGTGAATAACCGTGCCATGATCGCGACCGCCAAATGCATCCCCAATCTCTTGGAGAGAATGGTCGGTAAGGAGCCGACTGAGGTACATGGCGACTTGACGCGGGAACGCAATATTTGCGGGGCGACGGCGCGACTGCATATCAGCCATACGCAGATGGTAATAGTCGACGACCTTCTTCTGAATATTCTCAATGGTAATCCGACTTAGAGTTTCCTCGCGAAGAATATCCCGCAAAAGACGGTTAACCGTCTCAAGATCGGCTTGCTTGCGTGTAAGACCGACGTAACCGGCAACGCGAGTCAGGGCACCTTCCATCCTTCGCACGTTGCGAGCAATGCTCTTGGCTAGAAAATTCATGATTTCCGGCTCGAGAGAAATACCCATCGCCTCGGCTTTTCGAGACAGGATAGCGACTCGGGTCTCGAGATCAGGAGGCTGGATGTCCGCAACGAGTCCCCACTGGAAACGGGACAACAATCGGCTCTCAAGCTTGTCTATTTCACCAGCAGGGCGATCACTTGTAAGGAAGACTTGATGCTGGGACTCGAAAATTTCGTTAAAAGTGTGGAAGAATTCTTCCTGTATCCGCTCCTTGCCCGCGAGAAATTGAACATCGTCAATCAACAGAAAATCCACGTTCCGATAACGTGCACGGAACTTGGTAAGCGTGTTCTCCTGAATAGCCCGGATGAACTCGTTGGTGAACTTCTCACAAGAAACGTAAACAATGCGGACTTCGGGATCTCGCTCGAGAGCCTGATGGGCCACAGCATGCATAAGGTGAGTCTTCCCCAAGCCAGTTTCTCCATAAAGAAAGAGAGGATTGTAGGCGTGGGCGGGAGCGTTTGCCACGGCGATGCAAGCAGCGTGAGCCAGTTCGCTTCCGGCACCCACCACAAAATTTCTGAAAGTATTCTTTGGATTGATGCGTAAGGCCTGAACAATAGCTTCGCGACCTTTCAACCTGGGCTTGCCTCGACGACCTGAAAGCCGAACTTCACGACGGTTGTCGGATTCTTGGCTTTCTGCAGGATCAAGGTCAGGTTCCCCGAAGAGATTCACCGCTACCTTGCAACCCGTGAGACTTTCTGCCTCACGACGAATAACATCCAGATAATTGTCACGCAGCCAAATCGCAGAAAACTCGTTGGGAGCAACAATTTCGAGGGAATCCTCGTCGAATCGTCCGAGTCGAACCTTTTCAAACCACACTCGGTAGGTGTCGGTTGGGATGACCTCCCTGAGGTTTACCCGAAGGTTGTCCCAGAGCGGATTGGATTCAGTCTCGGTTTTGGTCATGGGAAGGATGTCTGTAATGTTTTCGAAATTTATTCACAGGATACGCAAGTCCCTGTTATGCTGCGAATTCCGTGAATGTTATAATTTTGTAAGTTTGTTGGTTGGCTGAGAAAGATATTAAAATTAAAATCTGCAAGTTTTATTCAAAAAACATTGCCAGTTAGTGACTTATGGAATTCATTTCTCTAGATTCTTCAGGTGATGGAAATGGGGAATTTGCAGAATGATTATTGGTCTTGGACGAAGAACCGCAACTTACCAAGAAAAAAACGTCCCTAGACAACGTAAACTTTCTCACAAGTTGTTCACATCACTCTGCCGATAAGTTATTAGATGATTTTTATTGCTGATTCTGAGATTTCACTTCGTCACGCAAGTCATTGATTTTACGGACTTCGGACATTTTCAAGAAATTAAAAGAAAGTCTCTTCAGCTGTTTTTTACATTCATTTTCTGAAGTAGTTTTTTGTTGAAGTCTCGGGCGGAATCATGACCCAGATAGCGACCTGCCTGGACCATTGCCGCAACTTCTACTAGACGCGCCATGTCACGACCGGGACGGAGTGGTATCTCCATGTGGGGTACGGGAAAGCCAAGTATATTAAAGCTTCGTTGGTCGAGACCAGTACGATCCGCTTCATCGCCTCGCCCATCCTCAATGAAAGTAACGACTAGATCGATTCGCTTTTCAAGTCTTACGAAACGTATGCCGAAGAGTTCCTCCACATTAATTATACCGATGCCGCGACACTCCATGTAGCCTCGACTCATGTCGTCACAAAAGCCTACGGGAGTGTGATCGCTCAACAGCTTGACCCGAACTAAGTCGTCCGCGACCAAACTGTGACCTCGCTCAATCAATGCAAGCGCTGCTTCACTCTTCCCCGAACCACTGTCACCTCGAATTAATGTACCCATTCCGCGCACATCGAGGAGTGTTCCATGGAAGGAAGCTCTGGGGGCAAATCGCTCCTCCAGCAAGACAGTGACCTCGGTCGTAAAGGCTTTGGAGGTAAGATTCGTGCGAAAAAGAGGAACTCCGGCAGTTTCTAGGATTTGAACCATTTCAGGAGTGGGAGCAAGATTACGTGAAATAACGATGCAAGGAATTCGGCGTTCGACCATCGCCTCCATCACTTTGGTTCTACTTGCTCCAGTTTGTTCGCGGAAATAGCCCATTTCACCCGCACCAAAAAGTTGAATTCTCTTGTGTGCAAAATACTTGAAATAGCCTGTAACTGCGAGCGCCGGCCGATTCACGCTACGCTCACGGACGGTGCTGCGATCCAGCGTGCTGTCGCTAGTAACTAAACGTAGATGAAGTTGTTCACCAAAAGACTCAAAAAAATCCCGTACGGCGATGCTCTCGATGATCTTGGGAACGGGATTGGCTGACTTCGAGGAATCTGGCATTAGGGAAAAGGGCGGTGCACTAAAAGGAGCAGCGAAATAGCAATTCGTCAAACCTTGAAATCTTCCCCAAGATATAACTCCCGGCTCTTGGGGTCTTTAAGAAGAAAGTCGGCATTACCCTCAGCAATTACACAACCATCGTGCAAAAGGTAGGCTCGATCGACGGCAAGAAGAGTCTCCCGCACATTGTGATCAGTAAGGAAAATACCGATTCCCTGATCGCGGAGAGAACGGATGATTTTGCGCACCTCGCTGACACTGATAGGATCGACCCCACTAAAAGGTTCATCGAGAAGTAGAAATTTCGGGGAGAGCACGAGGGCTCGCGTGATTTCGAGACGCCTGCGCTCGCCACCACTAAGCGTGTAAGCCTTTTGATCGGCAAGTTTCTCCAGATTCAGCTCTCGAAGACGTTCTGCCACAAGGTCCTCTCGTTCCTTAGCACCCATCGGCAAAGTCTCTGCAATGGCACGTATGTTCTGCTCTACAGTAAGCTTGCGGAAAGTGGAAGCCTCCTGCGGCAAATATCCGACACCGAGCCGAGCACGCTTGTAGGTGGGTAGAGAGGTAAGATCGTGATCATCCAGACTGATGCTGCCTCCACTTGGCTTCACTAGTCCGGCTACCATGCAAAACGTCGTGGTCTTGCCAGCTCCATTGGGTCCCAGCAGGCCAACGACTTCCCCTCCCCGCAATTGCAGGTCCACCCCTCGGACGACTTCTCTTCGCCCATAGCGCTTCACAAGTTTCCGAGTTTGCAAGGCATGGGCTGAATCGCTCATTACTTTTGTTTTTGTTGTTTCTCTTTTCCTGTCTTTTTCTTGTTTCGACCCAATCGAAGGTCGGGTAATGGAGGAAGTTCCACTTTTGGGCGATTCTCGAAACTACCGCGGACCTCGGCCCGGCCTTTACCACGCTCCATAATGATTACGTCACCCATAACCTTTCCGCGATCATCCTCTAGCATGGCAGACCCTTTCATCGTGACGATGCCAGCGATAACATCAATAGTCGCGTTGTCCGCAATGGCCACTCGCCCTTCCTGCATGATGTGAACGTCCCCTTTCGCCAAGATGAAGGAAATGCGTCCCACCCTACTACTGGAACCGGAGGCGTTGGCATCGCGCAAAGAAAGAACTTCAAGTTCACCGCAGTTGACCCTGAGGTTGGTTCCCTGAACAGTAGCGTTACCCGAGAAAAGAAAACGGGTTCCTTTCTTTGTAGTGACTAGATCGAGATGATCGCTGGTAATGATAGTTGATCTTGATGCGTTAAGATCATTCCCCAGAATTTTCTCAGGCTTATTGTGGGAGAGTTGACCAGGGAGAATTCCTAAGGATCCAAGAAAAAGTGGGAAAAGGAGAACGATTTGCTGAAAGGAAGACATCACGACTAAAAAGGGCTAGTCAAGAAAGGAGGTCAGTTCATCATCAAATACAGCCTTAACTTTGGATTAGATGAGAATTCGGCTTTGTTTCGCATCCCACTCCCAGCCTACGCCACGAATTTCGTAACCAACCCCTTTCAGATGTATCGGAGACTGGCTCTGCGCACTACCCTTCTCGGTACGGAATCGGGCTGTGGGACTTTGAACCAAGGTCTCTACCTTTGCCCCTTGAAACGTGGAGAGCAAAATATCGCGAGCCTTAACCACGCCGGCATCCTGAGGCACGACTTGTGAGGCTCTCAACTCCCATGACCTAACGCCATCGGTACCAATTCCCTTCACCACTGCGTTACGGATCCCAACATATTCAAGGGAAGATGTGCGAGAGTTCGCCCATGCTCCGATTCCAAGTGCAAAAAAGCCAATTCCAAGACGGCGAACAATAAGGCTGACGGTCGATGGATGCGCCATTTTCAGGGAGTTCTTTTCGAAAGTAAAAACTTGGTAAGACGTGCAGATTGAAGCAGGAGCATAGGGGCAAACCAAACGAAAACTTCCCGAATTTGATCGGGAGAGGCCTTCCCCGACCAACCCTTGT
>CAZWTI010000298.1:0-4761 GCA_964637065.1 uncultured Puniceicoccaceae bacterium | reverse complement strand
CCTTGCCTCCAGTCTATCTATCAAGTCAGCTACATTATTCGGATTGCTTGCTGTAAGCCCGGCCAAATCTTTTTGAGAGAGTTTTCCTGCCCCACTTTCATTCAGCCATCGCAGCACCGTGAATTGAGCGGGTGTCAGATCAGTGTCCCGAAGGCGTTTGCGGAAGGCTTTGTTCAGCGTGAACCAAACCTCTCGCAGCAAGACGGGAAAACGTCGATCTGCATTTCGGTCTCTTTGTTTCGACACTCCTCACCCATTCCCGCGAAATTGGCCAAGAGTCAAACTTGTAAGGTTTTGCAGTCACAAGAATGCGCCCCGTTGGCTTTTGCCGAACGGGGCGCGGTGGGCTAACCTAATTAAAATCTTTGCGGCGTTATAGAGTATAGGTGCTTAGGGGCTAACTATAATCCTTATCCCTCAGGTTCTCGAGGTGTCGCAAAGTATCTTATTAATATAAATCGTCCGTGTTTTCAGAAACTTTAGATTTTATGCCTCATTAGATAATGTGGCCCAATTTCCGGGATTTGAAATTCCCCACCCATCTTTACGAAGCTCAATCGTTCATAAAGACTTACGGCAGATATTCGAGCATTGCACCAGATGCCTCGCTCTCTCGATTCTTGTAGGCAGGTTCTAACTAGCTCACTCCCAATTCCGCTGCCTCTCCATTCTGAATCTACCGCAAGCCAGCGAATGCGAAGTTCGCACTCATGGGCGGGTTCCCTTAATAGGCTTACGCAACCGACAATAACATCGGCGGCAAATGCTGCAAAATGCAGAGTGTCTTTATCCTCGTCAATTTTGCGTGAACTTTCTCTGTCCAGAGGTTTTTCAGGATAAAGATTTCTCCACCTCATTGGCAAAAGCAGATCAAAGTCAGGATGTTCACGAATTTCAAAGCCCGAAGGATACACAATGGGTCAGGGTTATGAATAATTACCTATGGAGTAATAATAAAAAACGAAGAGAATCAGAACTAATAGCTAAAACTTATTCGCGAGATTGCACTCGAAAGTTCCGACAACAAACCAAAATGAATAAAAGAAATTTCTCGGAAGAAGCTATTTAGCCAAACCTGCAATCGGAATTCCCCTAAGCATATTCAGTCTCCCACAATAGTTACGACTATTTCACGTTCTCGTGCCTTGACATCACATTCCAAGTGAAAGATTTGCTGCCAAGTCCCCAAGGCGGGGCGCCCATCTCGAACTGGAACAGTTAGGTCCGGGCCTAGACAGGAGGCCTGTAGGTGAGAGTGTCCGTTCCCGTCATGCCATGCTTTTTCATGTCCGTATTCCTCGCTGGGCGGGATGAGTCGATCAAGGATTTCGGGAAGGTCCTGCTCAAGTCCCGGCTCAAACTCAATTGTACCCACGACTCCCGTTGACCCGACGTTGAAAACATGGGCTGTCCCGACAGTTACCTCCGAACGAGACACAATTTCCGTTATCTCTAGCGTGAGATCATGCATGTGCCGGTGCCCATGCGTGCTGATTCTTATGTTCTCTTGATGGGTCACTTGAATCTAACCGTTCCGAACGAAGGGGGTTAATGGCAATGCTTCGAAGGAATTCCCATGACTCTAGCATTCGTTAGGGGGTATTCTCTCGGTCGACAAAAAGGGGAATCAATAACAGATATTTAATTGATAATGATCTTCTCCCTTTGCTTCCTTCATTTCTGAGAGACTTCGTACAGAACGCCGTTCCAGTCTAGGACTAACAGTTCCCCATTTGCGCCGGAGCAAAAGTTCACGGGCTTGAAGGATCCCTTTGTGATTTTTTCAGGAATGCCCGGTTCCTTGGTGTCGCCATCGGGTCGGCCGACCAGGGACCATTCGATTTTTCGGACGTCGTTGGCTTTGCCATTGGCGTATTTCAGTGCCCAGAAGTTGCCGGTTCCCCAGTCACCGAAAAGGTAGCTTCCTTGAAGACCCGGAACACGAACGCCCCTGTAGACAATTCCACCGCTTACGCTCAGTCCGAGTGTGCGGTCATAGTCGAAAATGGGTTCGATGAACTATGCATTGGCTGGAGGGTCACGGTGCTTTTGGGGAAACGGAATGGTTCCTTCGCGGAAACTCCAACCATAGTTTCCACCTTTCAAGATGACATTGATTTCCTCCCGTTTGTTTTGTCCGACGTCGGCGCAGAATAGTGTTTTCGTTTTCATGTCCCAGTGAATGGACCAAGGATTCCGGAGACCTAGAGCCCAGATTTCGGGGCGATGGCCTTCCTTGCCGACAAAA
Source organism: uncultured Puniceicoccaceae bacterium (assembly GCA_964637065.1). Classification (GTDB taxonomy): domain Bacteria; phylum Verrucomicrobiota; class Verrucomicrobiia; order Opitutales; family Seribacteraceae. The sequence continues at coordinate 2,513 of CAZWTI010000298.1, read as the reverse complement.
GGATTATCTTTTGGGATGCCGTAGGGAAGGTCGCCCGTGCGGGAATTCACGTCGATGCGAAGAATCTTGCCCCAAAGAACGAAGGTGTTCTGCGCAAGGTCCAGAGGGTCGTTCGCCTTGCCGCCGTCGCCAAGGGAGATGTATAAGTAGCCATCAGGACCGAAGACGGGATTGCCTGAGTTGTGATTCCAATATGGTTGAGTGATCTCCAGCAGAAGTCGTTCGTATTTCTGGTCTGGCTTCGTTGGATCTTTCTTACTCATACGTCTTTCCACGAGCCGACTTCGCTTCGGGTTCTGAAGAGTATGATAAATGTAAAATTTTCGGTTTTTCTTGAAGTTCGGATGAAACACGAGTCCCAGCAATCCTTCCTCGAAAGCTTTCTCGATCATATTTTTCTTTGATATATCGAGGAAGACTTCTGTCTCACTGGAAGAACGATCCTTGGGCAGCGCCAGAATCTTGCCGCCCTGTAGAACGAGAAGTTCCTGCTTGGTGTCGTCCGGTACTACTACGAGATTGATTGGCTTGGGTGTCTTTATGCCTGCAAATATGCGTTTCAGTGAATATTTGCCGTACCCATTGGTGGCAAGGGAGCCGGCGAAGATTAAGAGAAGAAGGGACGTTATTAGTTTTTGTTTCATGCTTAGAATTGGATTTGGAGATATTTCTGAATTGTCGTTATGAGCCTTTTGGTCAACGGCAATTAAAGCCGAACCCCGTATTTTTCGAGTGCTTCTTCCTTTAACGTTGTTCCTGCGCCGGGAACCTCCGGAGTAAGATAACGACCATCCTTGACGTTGGAGGGTTCCTCGAAGCAGTGAAGAGTCCAGGGGATGAATTCGAGTTGATTGCAGGCAGGGTGTGCGATTACGGCATGCAATTGCGCTTGCATCATGTCGCCATGATGTGGGGACACGGGAAGATTGTAAGATAATCCAAGGTCCGCAACTTCCCAGAGACCTGTAATGCCTCCGCATCTGGTAGCGTCTGGTTGAAGAAAGTGAACCCCGCCTGAAACGACAAATTCACGAAAAGAATCCAAGTTGTAGAGTAATTCGCCTAGAGCCAGCGGGGTTGTAATGCTTGAGGCAAGATGGGCATGCCCCTGTACGTCGTCGTGCCAGATGGGTTCCTCGAACCATGTGACGTCGAATTCGGGAAAGCGAGAACCATATTGAATCGCGGTGGGCAAATCCCATTTGGCATTGGCGTCCACCATTAGCTTTGGGGTTGATCCAATGGCTTTTCGTACCGTCTCGATGCGCCGGAGGTCATCGTTTGGGTCAGGCTTGCCAACCTTGATCTTGACTGCGGAGAATCCCTTGTCCTCGATCATGCTTCGACATTCCTCGACTAGTTTATCAATCGGGCGATCTAGCCAGCCGCAATCCGTGTTGTAGGCTTCCACCTTTTTTTCTGGAGAGCCACCCAAGAGAGACCAGAGTGGTTCTTCGGCCGCTTTTGACTTCAAGTCCCAAAGAGCCAAGTCGATTGCCGAAAGAGCCATATGCGTAATTCCACCACGTCCGCACCAGTGAGTGGGTGGGTTACGTAGAAGTTTCCTGTGAAGGGAGCGAACTTGTCGAAAATCCTGACCGACAAGAAGAGGAGCGTATACCTCCGTAATACAAGAGGTAATTAGCCTGTCGAGCGCTGTCTGCGCATGAGTGCCGGTATAACCGTATCCGATAAGGCCCGAATCCGAGTGGATTCGGCATCCGGGCATGCCCCAGTGGGAAATCTTGTGAGTGCTGTCGGCGATGCCGTCCCCAGTAACGGGGACGTGGAGTAAAAAAGGTTCGACGAAGGAGATCTTCACTAGGGTCGAAAAGAGCCCACACGGTCGGTATTACTTTTGCTCAACAATGGTTTCCACCAAATCACCTTCTTGATAGCGATGCTGGGAGATAATGACGCCATTCTCATCCCAGACCGTTTCCAGTCCGTTGAGGTTGCCATTGACGAAATTCGCCTCGTAAGTCTTGAGTCCATTGTCACTCCACCAAGTCTCGGTTCCTGTTTTCACGCCACGAGCAAAAAGAGTTTTCATGGATTGAACTCCGTTTTGATGGAAGTTGTTGGAGGCTCCATGCTTGACTCCTTCGAGATACCCGGCCTCGGATTCCAGCTTGCCATCCTCTCCGTAGAGTTTGATTTCTCCCGAAACGATCTCGCCGGTGCTGCCGTCCAAGAGACGACCTTCGTCATCATAGCCGTTCCAATCGTCAAATGACCCCAACGTGCCACGAAAGATTGGCTTGTCGGGTTCGGCTGCGCTTTTTGCCAGTTCTTGCAATATCTCCTGAATCGGATTGGCGGTCGCGTTGAGGTCGAGGTTCACTTCACCGTCCCCCCATCCCTTCGTCGCCTGTGTCAAATTCCCGTTTTTATCCCACCAATAGGCTATGCCATTGCGGAATCCGTCGTCGAACGTAGAGTGGAATTCAGGCGCTCCCGAAAGGTAAAGGCGAGTCACGCTTCCGGTAAATGGAGTTGAGCCGGAGCGAACG
>CAZWTI010000297.1:0-3191 GCA_964637065.1 uncultured Puniceicoccaceae bacterium | reverse complement strand
TGGTATCTGTCGCCGCCGCTCCAGCCGCCGATGCTGCCTTCTCCGCCGGTGGTGTCGCTCAGGGGAGCGTTGCCATCGGCGTTGATATTGGTCGCAATGGTTATGTCTCCATGATTTCGGGTTTGCAGTGAAAGAGCGGCGCTTCCATTGAGAGTGCCCGCTACGCCGGGCCCGAGGTCGATCTTGTCAGCAGTAAAGGTACACACCTTGTAGGGATGCAAGGTTCCGTCCGTCATCGTGTAGGTGCGATCCACGACTGTTCCCGCGAGGAAGGAACCGTCGGTATGGATGATGGTGCCCATGTCGGTGTCAATGGTCAGGCTTCCCGAACTAAACACCAGTTCCGTGACTTGGGGGCGAAGAATCTTGACCGTGCCAACGCCTCCGTGTCTGGATCCAGCGCTGAAGCCGCCGTCGGCTGTGACGTTTGCATGGGTGGAATCCTCATGGTTGACGAGGCTCGCAACGGCCTCGATGTAAATGCGCCCTCCTCCTCCGGCTGCGGCGCCGTTTCCGCCGCCATCGGTCGAATGAGTATTGCCGCCGGTAATATTGGTGGCGCCGGGACCGCCGTCGGCTCTTATGGTCACTCCGGAATTGATCACCACCTGATTGCCCTTGAGGAAAATGGCCCCTCCGGAACCACTACCGCCGCTGCGACGGGCCTCGTTGGGTCGGGAACCGCCTTTTCCGCCGACTGCATGAACGTTGCCCCCGATTGTGAGGGTTCCGCCCGTGACGATCTTGATCGCCCCGCCTCCCGTGCCTCCCGAACGTTCCCAGCCGCCTCCGCCTCCAGAACCGCCGAAAAGGTGAGTGATGTCAGTGTCGCCGTAGGTTTGTCCTCCGGGAGGTACGGGCTGGTATTGACCATTGCCGACGCCGGTCTCGGAACGAGCCCCTATTCCTCCGTAGCCGCCGCCTCCGGGTTCCTGCCCCGTCGCAAGCCCCGGATTTACGTCCCCGGAGAAAGGCTTGCCCCCGGCGTTGAAGTAGTCGGGCGTGGTCAGGTTGCCGGGTCCGCCTCCGGGACCGTAAGGGTCTGATGAACTCTTCCATTCGTGACCGCCCCGCCCACCGCCCAGACGGCCCATGAGATCATCATTGCCTCCGTCGGTCCCCTCCATGCCGCCAAGGTCAAGTGATGTCAGGATGGTGGCGTCGCCGACAACGGACAGCTGCAAGGGATTTCCCCCTACAAGGCTCACGGTCACGCCGTCGCCTACGTTCACGCTCTCGAAGTCGAACTTGGCCACTTCATAGCTGATGGTATTCCCGAGATCGTCGACGTAGGTGGTGGTGACGATTTCGCCCCAGCCTCCCTCTCCCGTGGAGGCAGACCACCTGGGCTGGGGGCCATCGGTGTTGAAGGTGAGCGATCCCGTGGATACGTCGATCTTCTTCTCCGCGACGAAGGTGGAGGTCGAGTCACCCCAGTCCTCACCCTGCGAATTGACGCCGTGCAAGCGGTAATGATAGTTGTTGCCCGGAAGCAGATCACTCAAGGTGGTCTCCAGCTTCAGTTGATCGCTCGATGCGTCCTTGAAGGTGTGGGTGGTGGGCAGTTTGCCCGCCAGTCCCCACTTGTGCGCAAGATAACCCTCCAGTTCCACGCGCTTGTCGGGGGGGATGACCGCATCGAAGGCGAGCACTTCGGCGATGTCCAGTGAAGCGCAATAGTTGTTGTCAATCTTGCCGATCCGGTAGTTGGAGTGTGGTCCGACCGTGTTGTTGTTCACCACGAGGCGAAGCATCATGAATTGATTCACGTTCGAGAGTCGGCGATCACCGGTATTGATTTCGGTTCCCCCGTCCTGGGCAACTGAATCGGGATATTGGTTGCCGTGGAAATACGGTTGATTGTGCTGCCAGATATAGTTGGAACCCCTTCCCGACTGATGTCCCAGGACGCCTCCGTAGTAATCAAACCTGTCGGAGTTGTCCGAGCTGCGGAAAACGTAATAATGTTCCTTGGCGAAGAAGGCGCCGCCGCCCACCTCTAGATAATCGTCTCCGCCCGCCCTGCGGATCTCGACCACGGGAGTTCCTCCCGGTCCACCGGTTGCATTGCGGGCGGGAGCTCCCGCCCCCAAGGTTGCGTGCCTGTCGTTGCCGCTCTTGTCCTTCCATTCCGTTACGGGAGCCGAGCCCGTGATGGTGACGGCATCCTTGGCGTCGAACCAGACTATCGGGCTTATGCCGGCTACGGGTGAATTGGCCTGCCCGTAGTAGTTGCCTAAATCCACTGCATGTTCCCAGAGGGCGGGGTTGGTGCCGCCGTCAACGGAACCCCAGTAGAAGGTGAGGTCGACGCCGGCTGAGGGATCACTGAAGTCGGGGGGGGCGGCCTCGTAGGGATGTGACGAGTTCAGGTTCCCCGTCAGGTCCCACTTGTGGGCAAGATGGCCCTCTAGCTTCTGTCGTTCATCATCGGAGAGTGCAGTCTTGTATACCAGTACCTCCGAAATCAAAACCTTGGAAAAACTACCTACGTTCCCGTTGCTTTTCGAGCGACCGCCGATGGCGAGGGAACTGAGTGGCGCGCTGCCGATGACGCCAAAATCGCCGGAGGATTGCTTTTGGGCTCCGTTGCCGAAACTTTTGCGAATTCCATCTCCATACACCAGCGACCATATCCGTTTCGAGTTTACGCCGAAGGTGAATCGGTGCTCGTCGCCGCCGCTCGTGCCACGAATCATCCAACGAGTTGAATTATTGTTTTGGCGTCCGAACAACCACCCTTCGGAGCCTTCGCCGGATTTGCCGATGAAATCGCGGTAGTTTTCCGTGTTGTTGCCTTGGGCGATTATGAATACCGTGAGGGCGTCCCATGAATCGAAGGCGTTCGCGTTCTGCGCCAGCAAGACGTCGTCCGCGCCATCGAACTGGAGGGATGGCTTGCCGTTGAAGCCTCCGGCGAGATATTTAGGTTCCCGAGCGGACTCGGCCTGATAAGGTGTGGCGTAGTGGTTTTTGCCACTGAGATCTCCCCAGTATCCGATCGTTTCATTGTTGGCGGGCGCTCCCTCGGCGCCGGAAGTTACGCCCTTGTCCAAGGTGCCGGAGGCGTTTGCGTCCAGCCAGAGCATGAGACCTGGATATTAATCGGCGGTGAAGAAGTTGGATCCGGAGGTGCCCGTTCCCGTGCCGACGTAAGGGAATTTCCCCGACAGGGTGGCCTGGGAGCCGGT
>CAZWTI010000296.1:0-6037 GCA_964637065.1 uncultured Puniceicoccaceae bacterium | reverse complement strand
TCCCATAGAGTTCGTAGTTCGCGGCTTCATTACGGGCAGTTCCGCTACCTCGCTCTGGACCGTGTATAATAACGGTGATCGTGAATATTGCGGACTCAGCTTTCCAGACGGACTCTTGAAAAACCAGCGACTTGACGAACCTGTTCTAACCCCCACGACGAAGGAGGAGGCTCACGACCGACCCATTTCACCTAAGGAAATCGTAGATGAGGGATGGATGTCTTCTGAGGATTGGGATGCTGCTAATCGCGTTGCTCTCGATTTGATTGAACGTGGGCAGAAACTGGCAGCTCAAAATGGCCTAATACTCGTGGATACAAAGTATGAGATGGGAAAGGATTCAGAGGGAAACCTCACTTTGGTTGACGAAATCCACACCCCTGATTCCAGTCGTTACTGGATTGCGGATACTTTCGAGGATCGATTTGCAATGGGAAGGGAACCTCAAAATGTCGACAAGGAGTTTCTTCGACTCTGGTTTCGGGACAATTGCGATCCCTACAATGACGAAACCCTCCCGCCGCCTCCCGACGAACTCGTGATAGAACTTTCCCGCCGTTACCTCTATCTCTATGAAAAAATAACCGGCGACAGTTTTCCCTTTCCCGCCGCAGGCGAATTCGTGCAGGAACGAATTGCCAAGAACATTTCGAATTATCTCTCCTGAATTTCTAAACATCTAATCAAGAATATGAAAACCGTACTTATTCTCGGTTCGGCTTCAGACGAAGGGCATGCCAAGAAGATTACCGACTCACTTGATGAGTTCGGGATTAAGTGGGAGCAACATGTTGCTTCCGCCCACAAGCAGCCTCAAAGAGTACTCGAGATACTCCAAGCGAATGCCGAAGGAAATTCCATCGTCTACGTCACCATTGCGGGACGCTCCAACGCCCTTTCGGGATTCGTTGCAGCCAACTCCGAGTTTCCTACTCTTGGTTGTCCCCCGTTTAGCGATAAGGTGGATATGTTTGTAAATGTCCATTCCACCTTGCAGATGCCAAGCAAAACACCCGTGCTTACCGTTCTTGATCCCGGTAACTGCGCGTTGGCTGTAAAGAGAATTTTCGCCGTCTAGTTTGAGCTTTCGACAGCCAGATTGGAAATGGACTGCATGATCCTTTCCGCCGTGCGAGCATAGCGTTGATTGTCGTCGGGTCCGGGATCAATGTCTTCGATTCCGATTAACGGTCCGTACTGAACAGTTATTGGGGTCCAGAACTTTGGCCATTTTCGCCCCTTCCCAAAAGCCTCGAAACTACCAATGATTCTAGCGGGAAGAACGGGTGCACGGGCCTTGCAAGCTATCAGGCCAATGCCTCGCTTGGCAGGTTGGAGATTGCCATCAGGACTTCGTGTGCCCTCTGGAAACACTAGAAGAGGCGATCCTTCCTTTAAAACTTTTAACGCCAGCTTTAAGGAAGTTACGTCGGCCTCTGTCCTCTTCACTGGAATTGAGTTCAAGGCTCTGATTAGCTTCCCGAAGACACCTCGGAAGAGCGAAGCGCGGGCGAAGTAATGAAGGTTGCGGGGAAGACGGCATCCAAGGGCGGGGGGGTCAAAAAAGCTTGTGTGGTTGGAAACCAAAAGGAAGGCACCCTCCTTGGGGACGTGTTGCACGCCTCTGACTTTGAAACGATGAAAATTTTTGAAATAAAGAAAACTGAGGGCTCGTGCCATTCTATAGGTCTTGGTCATGCTCGAGCCTTCTCGACCAAGTCCGCAACCATTGCAACGACAGCTTCGACGTTATGTTTGCCGGTATCGATGACCACGGCGTCTTTGGGGCAGGTTAGAGGAGCGGTCTTGCGATTGGAGTCCATCTCGTCTCGCTTCTGGATGGAATCTGCCTGTCCTTCGGCAGCTCGTCGACGTTCGCGCTCCCTTTCTTCTGCACTGAGGAAGATTTTCACGTCAGCATTGGGAAAAATGACTGATCCGATGTCTCGCCCCTCCATAACAAGTCCAAGGAACCCTTCTCCTTTCGCTATAGAGGCTTGAGATCTTTGGTATTCGAGCAATTTTTTGCGTACCAACGGTTGTGCGGCGTAACTTGAGACACTAGCATTAACTTCGTTCGAACGCAGCTGTTCCCGTCCAAGCACGCTTCCATTTAGCGACACGACTCCTTGTTGTCCATCGACCCTCGTATCGAAGATCAGTTTCTCTAATGTTTCCCCAAGCTTTTCATCGCAACCATCATCCATCCCGCACTGAAGCAGAGCGTGACATATGGCACGGTAATGGGAACCCGTGTCCACATGCATCAAATTTAATTTTCCGGCGAGGACGCGTGCAGTTGTGGATTTACCAGAAGCCGCACCTCCGTCTATTGACAGGACAATAAAGTCTTTACTCATTGGCGGACGAATGACAATAGGCGCATTCGTTCAATTTCCTCGAAAAACCCAGGGAATGTTTTGGAACAGCAACTTGGATTTCTTATGGACAACCATGCTTCCCCATTTTCCAGAATATCATGTGATCCAAGAATGCCGAAACTCATCGCGACACGGTGATCTTCATAGGTGTCGATCTTAACCCCCCTCTTGGCATTATCCCGCAATTTTTCGATATCAGGAAAGATAGTTAAGGAATCTTCCGTTTCTTCCACTTCTTGACCTAATTTTCGAAGTTCATTTGCCATGGCCATTATGCGGTCAGTTTCCTGTTTTCTAGTATGACCAATTCCAGTAATGGTCGTCGGACCTTCAAGAAGTGGCGCAATGGCGGCTAGAGTGAGAAAAGTATCGGAAATAGCGTTAAAACAAAACCTTCCCCCCTGAAGGTTTTCCGTACGAGAAGTTTTTGCGCCATTTGAGGAAAAATCCGTCAGCATGCCGATTTTCCGGAGAATTTCGAGAAATGCCACATCACCCTGCAATGCATCCTTGTGGATTCCCTCGACGGTACAGGACCCACCAGTGACAATGGGCAAGGCCAAGAAGTAGCTTGCCGCCGTAGCGTCCGCCTCGATTTGGTAGTTTTCTGCACCTAACGAGTAAGCTTTAGAGACTTTTGTTTCATAACGATTTTCGGTTACTGAAAAGACAGAATTCCCTCCCATGAACTGTTTGCACATCTCTAGCGTCATCCTTACGAATGGCTTGGATACGGTTTCACCTTCGAGGATAATGGTTACATCCCCTTCTGCCAGAGGTGCAATCATGATCAATGCCGAAAGAATCTGACTGCTTTCCTTTGCATCTACTTCCCATTTTCCGCCCTTGGCACCTGAGGTTTTAAGGATGATGGGAAATCGACCGTTCACTTCTTCGTGAGAGGCATGACCACCTAGACATTGCATTGCATCCAGCAGACCCCGCATCGGACGGTTTCGCATGGCTTTCGTCCCGTCGATCCCGTATTTTCCACCCCAACGCAGGCAAAGGGATGCCGTCAAGAATCGCGCAACTGTACCGGCGTTGCCTACAAAAATATCGGCAGTAGCCTTTGGGATTTCCCCTGACAAACCGTTCACGATGATCTTGGCGCTTTCTTCTTCCGTGCTTATGTTGAAGCCAAGCATTCTCAAGGCATCTATCATTATGCGAGTGTCGTCGCTGAAAAGTGCACCCATTAGGTTTACCTTATCGTCTCCTAGAGCAGCCAAAAGCAAGGCTCGGTTGGTGATGCTTTTGGAACCAGGCACTAGAGCCTTCCCTTGGCATGGAGACGTGAAAGGAGCGATTGGAAATGGATCGTCCATCAAGGCAACGAATTCAGTTTAGTCCGTCTCGGAATTTCTTGCCTGTAGTTAGCCAATTGAGAATTTCTTCATCACGGCCATTGGCAAGGGCTTCACGAAGTTGCCCACAGGATTCTTCAAAAGATTCCAGTGCTTCAAGCAAGGCGTTCCGATTTTGGCAGAATATTTCCTCCCACAATTTAGGTTCTCCTCCAGCGACGCGAGTCGTGTCACGAAGTCCTTGACCCGCCAAGTTGCTCCAGTCTTGTGGTTTTCGTGCTAATAGTTGGCAAACAGCGGAAGCAACGGCGTGAGGGAGGTGGCTTACGTGGGCAACGATTTTATCGTGTTCGCGCGGATTGACGATTGTTACTAGCGAACCGAGTTCGCTCCAAAAAGATTTTAGGGATTGAACTAAACTCGCTGGTGCATCGCTTTCTGGAGTAATGAAGCATGGGCGGTTCTCAAAAAGATCAGAAGTTGCGTGGACCATCCCTGCCTTATCGGAACCGGCCATTGGATGGGATCCTATGAATACCGCATCCGAAGATGAAAAAGCTTGTGCCGCAGTTTCACAAATGAAGCCTTTTACACTTCCTACGTCGGTGACGAGAGAACCGTGCAAAGTGTATGAAGCGAGTTCCTTAATCATGGTTTCGATGTGTCTAACGGGCGTACAGACGGCAACAAAATCGCTTCCTTGAACTGCTTTTTTGACGTCGTCCGAGGTTTCGTCGCACCAGTCCCGGGACAGACAAGCTTCGCGTGCTTCATCCCTTCGAGCCCAAACGACCGTGTGTTGAGACAATCCTTTTTCATGGACTGCTGCCCCTAGAGAAGCACCCAGTAAGCCGGGACCTATAATGGTCATTTTTTCGAACACCTTCCCTTTTCCAAAACGGGTAAGCTACCCTAGCCGCAAGAAAATAAGTTCGCCCGATGTAGTTTACGAGCCATTGTCTCATCAAAAATAAATGCCAATTGACGATTCATCTGAAGACAACGACGATTGGGGGCAACCTCCCTCTCCTCCCACTCCCGAGAATCTTGCCAAGGCAAAACGGGCGCAAATGATTTTGGCTGTTGTAGGAGGAATTGGAATCGTTTTGCCTTTTGTTCTTTATTTTCTTTTTCATGGCCTCTCAGGTTGCGGGATTTCCGTTTGACGGTTCGTGTGCACCCCATAGAGGATGGATGGTATGGGATTCAATGAAGATAGTTTTCGTCGCCAAGGAAGTTCTCGATTGGAGATAATCCTTATCTTGATGAGTCTTGGCCTCCTCATTTTATTAGCTTTTCCCATCTACAATTCCGTCAAGGGAAGCGGTTTTGTTTCTGATTATCCAAGTGAAGAAGGTAATGCTTCTCATCCCCAACCGCAATAATGTCTCGTAAGCTGAACCATCAGTATACTTGCTTCGTTTGAGAATCATTTCCAACCAACCAGATTGTCATTCAATTCCTCAGGGATGAAGAAAAATCTTTTGGTGGCCATTGGATTGGTTCTTGTTGCATTCGCAGTCTTGGGAATCGGATATTTTGCGATAGTTTCAATCGGAGGGTCTGAAGCGGAGCAATGGCTTTTTAATGGGTGGGAATTATTCAGGACTTTTTTATTGGCTAACGGCATCTGGCTATTCGCAGCAATTGCGGTGCTGCCAGCCTTTGTTTTGCCAGTGGCACCGTTGCTGACCTTGGCGGGAATCTGGGGGGCGGATAGGGGAGCTTGGACCGCTTGTGGTTATGCGGTCCTCGCCGTAACCGTGAACCTGACTTGGACTTATTGGTTGGCAGCGGGTTTGGGCCGGAGTTTCATCGAGCGCCTCCTGCATCGCACAAAGTACGAGATTCCCTCTCCCGACAAGGAGAACGAGTTCGGTTGGGCGCTTATCCTGCGACTGACTCCCGGAGTGCCTTTCATCTTCACGAATTACGCCTTGGGGCTGATTCGAATGCCGTTTTGGCGTTATTTCCTAATATCGACCCCTGTACTCGCTGTTACTGTGGGCGGATATGTTTTGACCTTCGCTGGCATTTTCGGCGGCGGTTGGAAATATGTCTGGATGGGTTTGTCCATCATCGTGTTGATTTCGGTGGCGGGCTAGATGGTGGTTACGAAAGGAAGAAAAACGGAGGATTAGGATGCTTGAGCCTGAAATGGGGTCGGAACGTGTATGGTCCGTCAGCGACCTGACTCGTGAAGTGAAAGGTTGTCTAGAGGTAAACTTTGGGGCGATTTGGGTACGTGGTGAAATCTCAAACCTTTTCGAGCAACCCAGTGGTCATCGTTACTTTACCTTGAAGGATGCTGACTGCCAACTTCGGGCGGTACTTTTTCGTGGAGATGCC
>CAZWTI010000295.1:0-2992 GCA_964637065.1 uncultured Puniceicoccaceae bacterium | reverse complement strand
TCCTCGGGGCGGGGCAACCGCTTCATGGCGGCGGGGCGGTGCGGGTGGTAAGACGGGGGATTGCGATCCGACTATTTTCCCTAGGGTAATTTGGCTGTCACAGGTTTGAGGTACCAAAAATCGTCACGCTGCTCAATCCTGGCTTTCCCGTTGTTGGGCCAATCGATGAACTTCACTGCTTCGATTCGGAACTCTTTGCCCGTATCGCATGACTTGAACGGGTCGGCACGGAAGCGGAAAAAGTCGCCCTCATCAAAACCGTGAATCTCAACGGAGTCGCCGTCGTGCTCCTTCAGGCGTATGAAGGTTACGCCCTGTGGGCTGTCAGCCAACGCAAAGTCGAAGACCTTGGGGCCTTTCGTGTGGCTTGCCGACATGTCCAGCGACATGCCGGGTTCCCAGTGCTCCGTCATTAGGTGGATGTGACCACGGTCGGTGATAGCCAGCTTCAGGCTTTCTCCATCGCTTTTGTAGCTGTTGCTTGTCGATTCTTTCTTTCCGGCACGGACTCGATTGGATCGAATGACAATCGTCCCATCCTGATTGCCCGCGATAAAACGCTGGTTGCGAATCTCTACGTTCAACTCAGGACCGAGATCGAGGATGCCAGTCTGGATCAACGCTGTGGAATATTTCTTCCCTCCTCCATCCACTCCGTGAATCACAAGCATGCCGGATCCGGTGAGTGTCACTCGGTCCGTTTTCTTCTCCAGTCGCAATTCAATCTTTCCGATCCTGACGACATCAGCAACGTGTATCGATTGACCTGCAGTCCGTTGATCGAAGATGACGACATCGTGCTGATCCGGAACTCCGAGATCCCAGTTGCCGTGATCATTCCAGTTGGTCGACTGCGCGTTGCCTGTCCAGTGGACCGTGTCTCGCTTGTCAGGTTGATTTCGTGGCTTCAGGACCTTCGCCAGTCTCGGCGTCTGCCCCAAGAGCGATCCGAACGCCACGAAGGCGAGGACGGTAGAGATGCGGAGCAGGGCGTTCATCTCAAAACCCTAACCTCCCCACGGCATCGGTCAAGCCTGCGGGATTTCTTCCCCGAAGAGTAGGGGTAGGTTTAGTTTCTGATGTATTTACCGTCCTTGCAGGTGCCGCGTTCATATTCCGTCCCTTCCCTGTTGTACAACATCTGTGCCCAACTTGGTCCGTCTTGTTCCACCCTGCAATGAACCTCAGGCTCTGAGCAAAAACCAAGTCCTGCTTGGCCGCCAATCGAATTCGATTAGCGGCCATGGAGGTGTCCTTGAATTTTCTCTTCCAAAATCTTCGCCTGCTTCTGTGCCTCCGGAAGTGGAATCCCTGCTTTTGTGCTCGGTCGCTTATGCCCGATGTGGGTCAACCAACTGTAGTGAAGCAAGGTCTGCCGTTCATGAACCAGCTTGAATAATTGCTCGTCAAGATCTTCGAGGGATTCGGTGATTTGGAGTTTCCGCATGATTGCGGTTGCCATGACTTTGTGACCGTCTGCATTCAGGTGGACTCCATCAGGATGAAAGGAGAAGTCCGGTATGGTTATTCGTTGCTTGGCAAGCGCTTCCGTCACGGCGGCATGAAAGTCCACCGTCGCAAGCACACGTTTATCACGTTCTTTCAAAAGGACGTGCCGGGAATAGGTTTTTACAACTTCGTCATAGCCTTCATAGATCGCAAACCACGCATAGGTTTCGGCCCCCAGGGGACGAATCTTCGGGGTGCCCTTGAGCTTGATGGGATCGAAGGGCGGAGGCGTCAGCAGGATCAACTTCGCTCCATGTCGATCCACCTCGGCGATCAGCTTCTCCAATCCCTCTTGATAAGTGGCAAACCTTTTTTCCGAGAAGGGATGATAGATGCCGTCATTCATTCCGTAGCAGGCAAAGACGAGATCCGGATCAGTTTTCCGCAAAGCCCTTTTCAGGCGTTCGTGAACGTTGGGGCGTGGCCATGGATGATCAGGCTCGGAAAGCCCCGTGCAGGTCTCGCTGGGAAGCCCGATCTGGATCAGGTCCGGAAGACGCCTGTCGTTTTGCCGAAGCCAAGTCTCAATGTAGGAAACGTAATGTCCGGCGTGGGTAATGGAGTCCCCGATGAAGAGAATGCTCTTGTAGTCGGACAGACTGATCCGGGCTGCCTGAACCTGCGAGCATGTCCAGCCAATGGAAAGCAGGAAAAGGATGGGAAGTGGTTTCATTTATCGGAACAAGTCAGGTTGTTTGGCTTCACAGATCTTGATTTCATGCTTCCCGGCAAACACGGGAATGGCCAGGTTTCCCTGATAGCCCGGAGCTGAGCCAACGCCATCTATCCATAGGGCAGGAATCCCTTTCAAGGTCGATGGTCGATTCATATAAATGAATCGTTCTCTTCCTTCGGTGACGCCCTCCACTCCGTCGTCCACAATTTTGATTTCGAATGGACCTTCACCCCAAACCCGAAATCCATTAAAGCCGACTTTCCCACGACCTGGCCCAAGGACCAGTCGGGCGGAATTCTCGCCCGTAACCTCAACGCCGCCTGAGGTTCCTACGAATACAATTCCTTCTCCGGATTGTTTCAGTTTCAGATCGTGGTACTGAATGCTGTATTTCGGAGCAGGCATTTGTACAGTCACGGTCTTTTTGACCTTGTCGATGGGGACCACTTTCTCAAAGGGAGCAACTCCGGCGCAGGTCAATCCTTTGTAGGTCAAAGAGCCTTTGTCATCTGCAGTGGAAAGGACAAAATGAACCGCTTTTGACGTTATGCGGATGGCTCCGGAACGTCCCTTGAACGCCAATTCCTCATCCTGATATACCAAAGTGTTTTCACCGCCAAGAAAGACGTAGTCCGTGCCCTCCGACGTTTGTGACTTCAATACTCCGTCGTCCACTTTTTCCAGTTTAGGTTGTTTCTCATTCGGTAAACTTGGGTAGAGGACACTGAAATATTCGGGTTGAGAACTCCCCGCCTTTACCTGAGCTGCAGTGCAGACCGTATCGAGATCCCGTCCCGATATGAATTT
>CAZWTI010000294.1:0-4786 GCA_964637065.1 uncultured Puniceicoccaceae bacterium | reverse complement strand
CTTTCAAAACCTAGGGCATTTCACGAATGATTTCTGATCCTGATTCTTCCAAGAAACTTTCTGGCAATGAATGTATCAAGGAAAACAGTGATTACTTGCTTGGAACCATCCTTGAAGGTTTGGCTGATGAATCGACGGGAGCTATTTCACCGGATGATTCCCAGTTAACGAAGTTTCACGGCACCTATTTACAGGACAATCGCGATCTTCGAGCCGATCGTATAAAGCAAAAACTGGACAAGGCTTTTTCCTTTATGATTCGGGTGCGCGTGCCTGGCGGTCTATGTACTCCTTCTCAGTGGTTGGAAATCGATCGACTTTCGTCCGAATACGCTGACGGGACAATCAAGCTCACCACCAGACAAGCCTTTCAGTTGCATGGTGTTCTCAAGTCTAATCTCCGGAGAACCATAAAGGAAATCAACGGTACGCTACTCGACACTCTGGCAGCCTGTGGCGACGTGAACCGAAACGTGATGTGTTCGCCGAACCCTTTTGAGTCGCGTTTGCATGGTGAAATTCAGGAAATGGCTGAATCTATTAGTTCCCACCTAACTCCACGAACGAGCAGTTATGCCGAAATTTGGCTTGATGGGGAAAAAACCGTCGTTGGTCCTGAAGAAGAGGTGGAACCTATTTATGGAAAGACCTACCTACCTAGGAAATTCAAGATTGCCGTCGCCATACCCCCTCGCAACGACGTTGACATCTACTCAAATGACTTGGGTTTCGTCGCTATTCTGAAAGATTGCCAAATAGCAGGTTACAACGTCTTGGCTGGAGGGGGGCTTGGCATGACGCATGGCAAGAATGCGACCTATCCGAGAATTGCTGATTCCGTTGGTTTCTGCAGGCCAAGTCAAGTCCTGCAGGTTGCCGAGGAAGTGGTAAAAATTCAGCGTGACTATGGCGACCGTTCCGATCGTCGCCATGCACGACTCAAGTATACCCTTGAGGATCGTGGTCTGGATTGGTTCAAGGAAGAACTTAACCGACGTTTGGGTTGGAGTCTGGAACCTCAGTGTGACATTGCCTTCAATCTTACGACTGATCGTTACGGTTGGACTGAAGACCATGATGGCAAGTGGGCCTATTGTCTCTTTGTGGAAGGAGGCCGTTTGCAGAATTCCAACGGTGTCGCGGTCAAGTCAGCAATCCTTGAGATTGCTCGTGGCCACAAGGGGGATTTTCGTCTTACCCCCAACCAAAATCTCATCATCGCTCGTGTTGATGAAGCGGACAAGGCATGGATCGAGGAAACATTCGCTC
Organism: uncultured Puniceicoccaceae bacterium; assembly: GCA_964637065.1. Classification (GTDB taxonomy): domain Bacteria; phylum Verrucomicrobiota; class Verrucomicrobiia; order Opitutales; family Seribacteraceae. The sequence continues at coordinate 3,517 of CAZWTI010000294.1, read as the reverse complement.
GCCATGACGTAGTCTCTCCCTTCGATCTTTCTGGCCTTCGCCTGAATTCTATTGCTTGTACGGCTCTCCCCACTTGTGGCCTTGCTTTGGCCGAAAGCGAGCGATACCTTCCACGCCTTGTCGACGAACTCGAAAACGTCATTGATGAGTCTGGATTGCGTGCCGAGTCTATAGCGATTCGTGCCACGGGTTGCCCAAATGGTTGTGGTCGGCCTTATCTTGGAGAAATTGGAATCGTGGGAAAGGCTCCGGGAAAGTATAATGTATACCTTGGCGCTTCCATCAATGGAACTCGGCTCAACAAACTTTTTGGACAGGCACTCACCCATGAGGAAATCTTGTCTGAATTAACTTCTATTCTTCGCCGCTATGCTAAAGAACGAGACGAAGGAGAGCATTTCGGCGACTTTTGCATACGGGTCGGGTATGTAAAGGAATCCGATCATGGTCCAGGCTTTCACGACTAAATCGTCGAGTGTTCGCTTTTTTGTAAAAGATGTCGTAAAATGGGTCGGAAACGAGGTCGAGCTAAACGAATTGACCATCGCTCGCATGCCGATCTGCACGCGGGCATTTCAACCCTGAACGAGGACGAAGCCATTGCCTTTGTCGAGGAACTGCAGGAAGCTCCATTCCTACTAATCCTTGATCAGGTTCAGGATCCTCACAACTTAGGGGCTTGTCTACGTTCGGCTTCCGGGGCGGGAGTAAATCTTGTGGTGATTCCCGCAGATCGTTCAGTAGGTATTACAGATGTCGTTCGTCACGTTGCTGCAGGCGCCGCCGAGACCCTCCCCTTGGCTCGAGTTCGGAATCTCTCGGGTTTTCTTCGCAAGTTGTCCGACCTTGGTGTGCGTCTAGTGGGAACCTCGGATCGGGCTGATGCAACCCTATATGAACTCGATCTCACAGGCCCGCTTGGGCTTGTTCTAGGTGCGGAAGATACTGGAATACGGCGCCTGACAGCTGATACTTGCGACACTCTGGCTATGATACCGATGCAGGGCCGGGTAGAATGTCTCAACGTTTCGGTTGCGGCTGGAGTTAGCCTGTTCGAAGCAGTTCGCCAGCGATTGAAAAAGTAGCCGTGATATCAGGATTTGGCGACTGCAATTCGCGCGGGATTGTTATCTTCCTTGGTTTTGCTCAGTACCCATTCAAAACCTGAGACAAAAATGATGGTGAATACTAAATCGCTCAAGAGAGAATTACGTAGGAAGAAGTATGTGGGTGGGAAGCCCGGCAAACCCATTGTGAGGGCTTGCCACAAACCAGAGAGTGTTTTCGAGTAGGCAGCATTTGATAGCCATGCGAATGTGTTGGTCAAAAGATAGAAAATAATTGAACAACTAAATATACCACCAAGCAGGTTGCCCCACTTGCGTCGTCTAGAAACAATACTCCCGATCACAATCGTTAGAGCGAATCCTCCATACGTAGCAAGCATGAAGGGTTCGAGGATATTCTTTCCATAGTTAGGATTGAGGACTAGGTCGGAGCCGATTACGGCAAGGGCTGGCACCAACCAGCTTGCTGTGCCCCGCATGTAAACGGCTCCGCAGAAGAAAATGGCGAGAACTGGAGAGAAATTGCTGAGGGCTGGGTTGACCAGCGGCAAGTGCCTCGACCAACCGATCGCGAGGATGAATATGGTGACGACTAGGGTTAAGGAAAGCTTGCCGGAGAAGAATCCTAAAACGTTTTTTTCGTCTTTCATCAGTACAGCCAGTATTGGGAAGAGGAGCGTGAATCGCAATCTTTACTCTGCTTCATTAGGTTTATCCAGAATCTCAAGCAATCTATCTATGAACGGATGTTGTTCTTTGCTTAGTTTTTTCTTGGCCTCATGCGAGAGCAGTAGCTCTGCTTGATCGATTTCTGGGAAAGTCCATTTTCGACCCGAACCCTTTGGGAATTCAATGGTTATTTCATTGCATTCTGGAATTCGTCCTGATTCCCAAGTTCCTTTGAAGGCCCATGCATAGACCCGCTTCCCATTTTTCTGGATGATAGAACCAAGGTTAATGAATGGCCCTTCGGGTATAAGCCCCGTTTCTTCCTCAAATTCCCTAATAGCCGCCGCAAAGATTTCCTCTCCCGTTTCTGGTTCTCCTTTTGGAATGCTCCACCAACCATCCTCCCTGTTTCTAAAGAAAGGGCCACCCGGATGGGCTATCAGCATCCGCGGTTCGTCTCCTGAATGATCGTAGAGCAGCAGCCCCCCACTGATTTTCTTGGCCAAGGTAGTTTGAAGAAAAATTTAAGCTGCGAGTGGACGATCCTTGCGCAGGATAACTAAATCCCAGTTTTGGTTATGGAACTGGCGCGCCTTTGGTCTGAAGGCCACTTGGCGAAAACCGAGTGACTTGTAACAGCGTATTGCTGGAACATTGAAGTGAAAGGCGTTGAGCGTAACGTAACGGTAACGGAATTTCTTGAAGGCGATGTCAAGCAACTTGGCGCAAAAGGTTTTGCCAAACCCTTTTCCTCTATGTTCAGGATCGACGATGACGCGGCAGAGGATGCCTTCTCCCTCTTTTTTGCCGACCAATTCTCCATATGCAATAAGTTCTTCATCAGGGGAAAATCCAGAGAACGGATGTAGATTTTCTCGGTTCAAGTGCGAAAGAAACGCTTGGCGGTTGAGGCTTTCGGCAAAGGTGTTTCCCGACCAGAGTTTCTTATCTCGTTCGCCTTCGATCCAAGAGAGTAGGGTAGGAGTGTTGCTTAGGGTGAAAGCTTTCACCTTTACCTCTTGTCTATTGCCGGTTGAGGTCAAGGTGTTGGGGGGTCCCTTTGATTTTTCGCCACTGACCATTTCATGAAGGGCTATTTTCTCTAAAGCTGCCTAAGTGATTTGCTCAAGGCTCGCAGCATTTCAGGTGGTTTCGGTCTGAGTCTTGAAATAGGATTGCGGTTGAGTGGATAGGTTCCCTTGGTTTGGCTCAGTATCCCCCTTGCCTTTTCGTCGAATTCACCTGCTTTGTCGAAGTCATCCTTGTTGAGATGAATCAGTGCCATGCCTGCGTAACAAGCTCCCACGTCAGTATGGTTTTCTCCATGTTTCTTCTTTCTGACAGTCATGGCTTTTTCAAAATGCTCCAAAGCTTCGTCTCTTTCACCCTTCGCTTCCTTGACTAGGGCAAGTCCCTCATGGCAATCGGCGACGTGGGGATGAGCTTCACCGTAGGTGCGCAACCTGACCTTGAGAGCTTTCTCATACAGTTCAAGTGCGTCGTCGAGTTTACTCTCTGCTTCCATGACGTAGGCGAGGTTGCATCTAATGGTGGCGATGTCTGGGTGGTGTTCCCCGCGAGCGGGCAGGATAACCTGCAGTGCTGCCTCGTAAGCTTGAATCGCTTTCTTATTCTCACCGGTATGGTAGTAGACCACTCCCATGTTGTTGTATAAAACACCTATGTCGTGATGACGATTACCCTGTTGAGGCAGCCTTCGCGATAGTACGTATTGGTATGTTTTCAAAGCGTTCTCATAGTCCAAACTTCTGCATCGGTTG
>CAZWTI010000293.1:0-2527 GCA_964637065.1 uncultured Puniceicoccaceae bacterium | reverse complement strand
AGCAGTTGGGGTCGGTCACTCTGTACTGGGTCAGACAGCCGAGCAAATACTCCATGCCCAACCCGTAACTGGAATGGGCGTTAATGCATTGTTCCCTAGGGAAGGATTTGGCCCCATGTGGCAGGGGTCCGGAAAGCCGGGACTGGTCATCGCCCTGCAGGCAGCCTTGCTCGACCTCGCTGAGGAAAAGGGTCCCTGCCGGATGCGGCTCTGTCCGTCGATTACGATTGACCAGGAGGTAAACGGCAAGCGCCGGCTGAGTACGCCTGACGAAATGCAGCAGACGGTGGCGTCGCTCAAGAAAGCTGGCTTTACCGCCGTCCGACTGGAATTGGCCGGCGTCCTGGAGGATGAGATGAAGGCGCGCGGCGAATGCGCACCTTACCGCTACCCGCAGGAGGTGCTGGGGCGTATCGACAGACTGGTCTTGGCGTCGAAAAAGGCAGCTGGCGCGGAAATGGATTTGATCGTTGCCGCCAACATGAACTTGAGCACGGATGGCATGACCTTCCTCGCACTGCATTGCCAAAGAAACGAGGTAACCCTGCTTGAAAATCCCATGGCGCTTCGGCACCTGCTGGAACAGGGTGAGGCACGCAAGGAGTTCATCCAACCCCTTGGATTTGGCGGAGATTATCATGTGCTCAAAGACTTCGCCCAGGGCAGCAAGCAGCAGATCGGCACGATCCTGGTACCGAATGCCGGCCGCATTGGCGGAGTGACGATGCTCGCCCGTACGGCCGACCTGGCGAAAGACGCCAAACTGAAAGTGGCTCCGGTGGTGCAAGGGGGTCCTCTTTCATTGCTCGCTGTAGCACGGTCACTTTCCGGACGCGATGAGGTGCTGTGGGTGACGTCACCCTACCAGGATGAATGGTTGAAGGCTGACGGGGTATTGAAGATCCCCTTGCGGATGACGCAAGGATCCCTGGTTGCGGAATCGTGTGAGATTGATGAAACGAAGTTTCAGGTGAGGCGTATCGCCCAAGAGGAAACAGAGACCAAGGAGAAGTGATGAGCCATCAAGTAATAAGCAATCAACTAAATCGTCGAAGTTTTCTCAGCCAATCTGCGTTGGGTCTAGGTGCGCTTGCGGGTCTGCCGTCGCTCGAACACCCGCTATTGGCAGCTGCCCCGGACAAAACCAGCCGCATCAAAGCGCTGGAACTGCTCGTGTTGAAACGTAATCGTGAGCAGCGGCGCGTGCTGAAAGTTATCTCAAGCACAGGGGCCGCTGGATATGCGGATTTTCCGGACCTCGACTACGCACCGGCACTGGGCGGTGTCGCCAAAAACCATTTGATTGGGGCCAATCCCTTCGCCGTGGAAGCCATCTGGTCGAAGATGCGGCAGGCCGGTGTCCTCTGTTCCCATCGCACCGCCTTGGATTATGCCCTGTGGGATCTGCTTGGCCGAGAAACCGGTAAACCCGTCTACGAACTGCTCGGCGGTCCGGTGCGCGAGCGAATCAGGATTTACTACTACGGCAAGCCGGGCCAAAAGCAGCTGGGAAATGAAGACGCCTGGCGCACCCTAGGTCGAGAACTGGCCAAACAACCTGGTGCGGCCGTGAAGACGGATCCGTGGTTAAATTTCGAAAGATTTAGCGGCAAGAAAGTCTGGGAGGACACTGTCTACGACGGCGGCGGAAGAATGCCGACCGAGGAGAATATAGCCTTTAACGAAATGGTCTTCCGTTGCCTTCGTGAAGGGGCTGGCGACAAAGTGGACCTGATCCACGGCGGTCACGGCCAGTGCAGTGCCGAAGGTGCCATCGCGACTTGCAAACCACTCGAACAATATGATCTTATGTGGATAGAAGAGCCGGTGGCGCCCACCGGCAGTATGGATGAAATGGCCAAAGTGGCAGCTGCCACCACGATCCCCGTTGCGACGGGAGAAAACCTTCAGGGCCTCGAAGATTTCACCCGTTTGATCGACAAGCGTGCCGCCTCGGTTCTCAATCTGCCGCCGCCCAACGTAGGAGGGCTCACCGAAGCGCGCAAGATCGCCACTCTGGCCGAAATACGAGGCATGCAGATTGCGCCGCATTTCTTCAATTATGGACCTTTATCCTGGGTCGCCATGGCAAACCTTTGCATGGCCACCCCCAATGTGTTGATTCTTGAAGCGAATGCGTTGCGAGAAAATCCGTCCGGGCCCAAAGGCCGCAACAAGAATCAGTTTTTCAAAGAACCGATCAAAATCGACGGCTACTACTTCGTGCCTTCCGGGAAACCGGGCCTGGGTTATGAATACGATGAAAAATTCGTTGTGAGCCGGAAAAGGTTGGCGTGAGTTGCTCCACGACTCACGATGTTCAGATATTTACCCATGTCCTCCCAACAAGGAGGTTCAAAATGAAAATGTATCCTTCATTGTTAACTATTTTGAATTCTTCTAAAAGCACTGTAATTGATTTTCTTCCCTGCCCAAAACCCAGATCTTGATGAAACTTAGCTTAGCTCTCTTTGTCTTATTCGCGTCGCTCTGCCAATTTTTGACGGCGAAGGATCCAGTTCCTTCG
>CAZWTI010000292.1:0-3473 GCA_964637065.1 uncultured Puniceicoccaceae bacterium | reverse complement strand
AGGAAGTTATTAAGGCAGTTAACGCCGGTGCTCTTGTTAATGCACCGGATCGCTTTGGGCACTCCCCCATGCATTACGCAGCGTACAAGGGCAATTCTTCAATCGTCGAATATCTGCTTGGTAGAGGTGGTGATCCAAACGCAAGGGGGAGACACGATTCAACCCCACTCCATAGTGCTGCATGGGGGCGCAACCGGCGTACCCTTGAAGTCCTATTGGAGAACGGAGCAGACGTAAATGCACGCACCGACGAGGGGGAGACACCTAGCATGACGGCATCCTAGCGAGGGGAAAAGGAAACACTCGAAATTCTTCTCGCCCTATCCGCCGATCCTCATGCAAAGGATGTTCACGGAACAGGCTTGGCTGAGATAGCTGCAGCCGGCGGTCATAAACCCATAGTGGACCTCCTTCGGCAAATCGGCGTCAAGGTAGATCATCCGTTCCACGTAGCCGCCGGTCTGGGAGACCTCAAGGGAGTGAAGGAATTTCTTGGCAAGGGCAAAGACGTAAATGCACGAGACGGGTTTGGAGCAACCCCGCTACTCATTGCCACGGTAGCCGGTCAGGAAGAGATGGTAGACTTTCTCCTTCAGCAAAAGGCAGACCCAAGCTTGGATGCCAAGGATGGATACTCCCTCATGCACGGAGCAGCTTTCTCAGGCAAGAAAACACTAATTAGAAAGGCGCTTTCACTGGGCATGGAAATAAATGCCCGCTACGGTCCCGACGGCATAACCCCCGTTGACGTGGCAAATGAGGATACTGATGCGGCAAGCTACTTGCGTACCCATGGTGGACGAACCGGGTGGGAACTAGGTCGCCCTTGAGTTTCTTCAGATTCCTAGACCCTTTCGGGGACCGAAAGCGAGCCGCCAAAACTCAAAAGAGGATTGGCCGTAAGTTTTGCTCTTCCACTACAAGTCGAATTGAAGTTGTGCAGCAAGCAAGTGGTTCTGCAGACGTTTGTATTCATCGGTAGCCGCAGTCAGGAAGAATCGATAATCAAAGTTGACTCCCATTCTTTCGTTGAGCCTGATTCCAAGGCCTACAAGAAAATCGTAGCAAAAACTAATTCCTTTATAGTCTTTGGAATCATAATTCACCTTGGCGCGATCAACGCCGAAGCCAATGCCAAGACGAAAATCCAACCGTTCGGTTAACTCCCTGTCTAAGATTGCTCTCATGGTAGTTGGATGAATCTCCGAAAAACCATTTCCATTCTCCCCATCGGAATGCAAGATTGCGTGTTCGGCCTCCACTCTAACAAAACCGAAATCCTTTCCCAGCAACAATCCAACCATATGCCCATTTTCGAAAGAAAGCTCTTCGCTTTGAGTGCCAGCCCCCGCTTCCCGACGAATCCCACCACTTTGGGGAATTAAGGTAGCAACGACAAAACCAAGATAGTAACCTTCACTCCGAAGTGGTTGCTTGTGCACAATCGAAAAAGAAGATTTCGTTTGTGGCCTTTCTGTAGTGTCGGGTTTCGATTGAGCGGGTGAAATTTCGACGGAAGGTCTGGGCAAGGGCAACCTGCTATCTTCATGAGAAAACGGTGAAGACTTGGAAGATGAAGGAAATCGTACAGGAAAAGGATGTGAGAATTCGTTACTCAGCATCAAGCGAGCCATGCGAACCTCATGTTCATTGAGCTGCCTGAGCAAGGCATTGGCTTTTGCTTCCAAGGATTTGTAGGTCGGCACTTGCTCCGCCGACAAAGGCAGAGAGAACAACTGAACTAGTAAAAGCTTTATCAGGGTTCCGCAGCAAGTTCCGTCGAACTGCCTAGCTTTTGAGCACACGAGAGACATTGTTATTTTTCCAAACAAAAAGAAAAGACGGAAAATAAGGGCAGAAAAAAGCGCCGGGCGGCGGTGTTGGCGGGTACCGCCCGGCGCGGGTGTGGTGGATGGGAAATGAAAAGGGGTATTAAATCTGTCTGTTTTTTTTATTCGATGCAATACAATTTTTCATTCGTCCTGACAAAAAGCTGACCGTCAGAAATCGCGACCGATGCACGTGTATTGTCATCATAGGTTTTCCCCATCTTTGCGATGTGAAGAATTGAACCGTCCTTGGTACTCATAACGATGACGTCCCCATTGTGATTCATGGTATAGATTGTGCCGGCGACAGCAGTCGGTGAAGCTCGCCACTTGTATTTGCCGGGCATCGAGACAGTCCACTCCACTTTGCCGGTCTCGGGATCAATGCGAGTCATTGCCTTCTTTAGGTCGCTAAGGACAAAGAATTTGCCATCATGGAAGAGTGGCGTGGGAACATCGGAAGTCACTTGGCGATGCCCCGAACTTTCCCAAGCAAGACCATCCTTGCCTGAGTGAGTGCCTGAAAGACCTAACTTTGCAGCATAGACCGGGGCATTCTTTGGGGCACAGGCAAGAACGACTCCTCCACCTGCAGACGGCGACGGCACTAGACGCCACCACTGCTCCCTGTGACCACGATTCCAAGTACCCCAACGCCAAAGCTCCTTGCCGGTAGAAGGATCGTGTCCAGTTAGAACATCTCCACCAGCCACAAGCAGCTGACCTTTGTAAGGGATGATGGTACCGAATGACTCGAGTGATTCCTTCTTGGCATCGGAGGCCCGATTGTGCTCCCAGATGGTTTTTCCCGAACGGAGATCCATGCAGAGGAGGAAGGATGGCGCGTTTCGCTTGCCCCTGCCGTGTACAGGTTCATCCCGCTGCAGGATAGGAAGGTACAGTTTGCCTCCATGCAAGGTCGGTGAAGCGGAAAAAGTCCATTGAAAGCAGAAATCGCCGAAATCCTTCTGAATATTGCGACGCCAAAGTTCTTTTCCTCCCATGTCATAGGTTACAAGGTCACCGTTGCCGTAAAAGAAAACCACAAGATTGCCGTCGGTCACGGGAGAAGGACTGGCATAGGTCGTACGAGAATCCAGTTGGTAGTCGAAACCATCTCTCTTGCCCGGACGATAACCACTTCCGGCCTCTCGTTCCCATAGGATTTTGCCCAAAGCTCTATCAACGCAAATAGCCAGAAGTTTCCCGCCCCCCAACTTCTTGTCGGTAATTTCGACTGAACTGATAAAAACTCGATCGCCCCAAATTATAGGGGTGGCGGCGGAAGGTCCGGGAAGTCGGATCGACCATTTCGCCCCATTCTTGGCGTCGAACTTAACAGGTGGTAATTTCTTCGAGATGGTGGACCCATCATGATTCGGCCCTCGCCAATTTGGCCAATTGGCGGCGTGAGAGGCGGACACGAGTGCCACCAAGAAAAACGAGGAGATTTTAGCAACAGTTCTTTTCATGAGTTCAATTCAAAGGTTTAAATTAAAACGAGACTTCGTCACCTACCAGAAAAAACACTTGGAATTTATCAATTAGCCTAGAGGACTCACATCTCAAGAAACCCAATTTTCGCTAGCTTAATCCCGACTGGTTCTCAGGCAATTCCTCAACACTTTCAATTTCCTCGGATTC
>CAZWTI010000291.1:0-3228 GCA_964637065.1 uncultured Puniceicoccaceae bacterium | reverse complement strand
TCGTCCATGATCTGGTTGTATCGTCTGTTATTCCCCTTCGCGGCTCTCCTCTCGGCTCCGCACTACCTGCGCCGAATGCTCCGTCGCGGCGGATACGGAAAGAATCTCGGCATGCGACTCGGTCTCTGGCCGCGCCTTCCTCCCAAGAAACCCGGCGTACGACGTATCTGGATTCAAGCCGTGAGCGTAGGCGAAGTCACCTCCATCGACCCCCTGCTCGACGAACTGGTCAAAACCGACAATATCGAGGTCGTCCTCACGGGAACCACCAGCACAGGACTGCACATAGCCAAGAAACGATACCACAGTCAAGTACTCGCCCTCGGTCCTTTTCCCCTCGACTGGTGGTTTTTCTCAGTCCTCGCCTGGTATCGCATTCGTCCTGATCTCGTGGCCATGGTGGACAGCGAACTCTGGCCCGAGCACCTCGCTCGGGCCCGTAGTCGAAAGGTGCCCGCCGTCATCCTGAACGCACGACTTTCCGACCGTTCACACGTGCGTCTCGCCAAGCTCGGCCTCTTTCGTTCCATCACCCTGCCGCCGAACCTTCGCGTCTTCGCCTCCTCCGAACGTCAGGCCGAGCGCTGGACCGAGGTTGGCGTCGCCGCCCGTAACATTCTCGAAACGGGAAACCTAAAGCACGACTTCGAGCCTGACCAGCCCCCAAGCACCGAGGCCCGTGACTTTCTCCGCAACGAATTCGGCTTCCCCGAAGGCGACCTCGTTCTCGCGGGCATCTCCACTTGGCCCGGCGAGGAAACCGCCCTCGCCGATACGCTCCTCGCAACTCGGGCCGAGAACCTGCCCCTTCGCCTCCTTCTCATTCCTCGGCACGCCGAGCGCCGCGAGGAAGTCGCCAAGGCCCTCGAGGGTCACGGTCTCCTAGTCCACTTCAGGTCCAAGGCCAAACAAGCCACTGCAGGGACCGACGTCTACGTCGCCGACGTCACGGGCGAACTCGCCTCCCTCATCCGGGCAGCCGACCTTGCCTTCGTCGGCAAGACCCTCTCTCCCAACGCCGGCGGCCAAAACCCGATCGAACCCGCCGCCCTCGGCCTTCCCATACTCCTCGGTCCCAACTGCCAGAACTTCGCCGAGACCCGCGACGGCCTTCTTCGCGCAGGAGCCCTCACTGAGGTGAGGGATTCCACCCACCTTCGTGAGGAAGCCCTGCGCCTCCTTCGCGATCCCGCCGCCCGCCAAGAAGCCGGCCAAGCCGCCCTCGCCTGGAAGAAAACCCACTCAGGAGCCACCCAACGGACCCTGGACGGTCTAGAGGACATCCTCAAGATCTAAGGATTAGCTAGCTCACTTGAGCGATTGAGAAAGTTCTCGGGGTCGTGCCATCGAGCATTGACGCAAACGACCAAGTCGCTTATTGAGACCCAGTATCAATAACAAGCCCAAGCCATGAAACTTACCAGTTACTTACTTTTTCCCTTAATAACGTCCTTCTTTTTAGCAGCAACCGCCTTATTCTTTGCATCCTGTGGTGGCAATAGTGGGGAAGAAGGCAATGGGGCTTCCTCGGATGGCTTGAGCCTGAAGCAATTAGTGATCGCTCTGAAGGCGAACAAGAACCCCGAGCATATGCTGGCAGAGAAGGAGGAACTTGAAAAATATCTGGGTGAAAAGCTGAAAAGGCAGGTGAAGGTCATTATTCCGACCAGCTCGGCGGTTGTTGTCGAAAGTTTCAAGAACAAGACACTGGACATCGGGTACTTGAGTTCCACCGATGCCGCCCGCAACCTAGACGAGGCCGCCGCTTCAATCCTTCTAATCCACCTCAAAAACGGCCAACCCCACTACAAAAGCATCTGGCTGACCCTGAAGGACAAGGATTACGACTCGGTGGACGCCTTGGCGGGCAAACCGGTGGCCTTCTCCAGCAAAACAAGCACATCAGGCTGCTTGATACCGACTTGGGACTTGGCAAAACGCGGACACGTGGGCCCCGAAAGGGCCTTGACCGACTATTTTTCCCAGACCATCTACGGCACGGGCTACGTCTCCGCCGTGGAAAAGGTGTTGAGTGGCGAGGTAGAGGCCGCCGCCGTGAGCGACTATGTTTACGAAGGCGACAACAAGTACCTATCGGACGACCAAAAGGCGAAACTGAAAATTGTGCAGGACCAGGGTCCAGTACCCTCTCACACTATCTGCTACAGGCTCTCTCTCTCAAAGTCGGACCGCGAAATCATCCGTGAAACCTTGCTCGCCATGAATGAGGACAGTCCGGAACTGCGAGACATGGTGTTCAACGGTGTACTGAAGAAGGTTGATCCGGAAGAACACTTAAAGGTCACCCGTGAAGCATTAAAAGTTCAAGAAACCTTGAAACCCTAGCTCCTTAGCGAGCCCACTTCCGTCGCCTGATGGCATCCAAGGCTCCGACTCCCTTGATCGAGATCCAAGGGTTGGGTCTTCGTTTGGACGGACGCTGGCTCTTCCGCAAACTTGACCTATGCTTTGCGGCGGGTGAATTCATCGCCTTGACCGGGCCCTCCGGCGTGGGGAAATCAAGCCTTCTCGCTTGCTTGGCAGGAATTCGCCAACCGACTGAGGGAGAAATCACTAGCCACTTATCCGGAAAAGCCGCCATCGGCATCGTATTTCAAGACTTGTTGCTCACCGAAGGCGCCACCGTCCTGACCAACGTTCTCTGCGGACGGCTTTCCCGCTACACTTTCGCAAACACCCTCTTTGGCTTTCCCAAGGAGGACGAAACTGATGCATACCAAATCCTCGACGATCTAGGTATAGCCGAACTTGCCCACAAGTGGGCCGCCGAGACCTCGCGTGGCGAGCAGCAGCGAGTGGCGATAGCAAGGACGATCCTTCAGGAACCAACCCTGTACTTAGCGGACGAACCCGTTGCCAGCCTGGATTTCGACCGTGCGGAAGCCGCTCTCGGTCTTTTGCAACGGGAAACGAAAGAACGAGGAGGAGGAGTCATGGCCGCCCTCCACGATTCTAAACAAGTCGAACGCTTCTCCGACCGCGAACTAATTCTGAACGAAGAGAATCCGGAGGCCTGGAGGCTGAGAACCATTTCTCGAAATGGCGACTGATCCAAGAGAAACCACAATCCCGTGGTACAACCGGTTGAACGTGGTGAACCTGACGTTCTTGATCTTCCTACTCGCGGCGGGAGTGTCTCTTCCCGCCTTGGAAGGGTCGGGACGGAACCTTGACTACTGGGAAAACCTCACACGGTTCGGGGCCAAG
>CAZWTI010000290.1:0-5232 GCA_964637065.1 uncultured Puniceicoccaceae bacterium | reverse complement strand
CGCTCTTGTTCGGTAGGGGCAGCAGGGGCAACCTGAGGCAGTTGCCGGGATTGGGATTCGTAATTATCCTGCTTTGAACCCACGAATTCCCAATTATCCAGTTCCACAAGCAACCTGCTGCGTTTTTCTCCAGTTTGCGATTCCCACTGATCAAGCTTCAGGCGACCTTCCACAAAGATCGGTTTGCCCTTGTTGAAAAAACGAGCCAGAGCCTCTCCGCTAGGCCCGAATGACTCCACATCCACAAAGGTGGTTTCATCCTTGGAGTTACCTTCTGCATCTTTGAAGCTACGGTTTACGGCCAAGCCGAATTTACAAACCGACCGACCACTTGGCAGCATTCGCACTTCGGGGTCACGGGTAAGGTTGCCAATTAGTAGAACTTTGTTGAGAGAAGCCATAACGAGAGTTTGGTTGTTTTTTTGGCGGCAACAAGAAATTCAGGCTCGTTCGACAACGATTCGGTCAATATTCTTTTCAAGAGCAACTTGCTTGTGGAGTCGAGCGGGCACCTCTGGTTCCCCCTCAATCTCGAATTGTACATAGATTCCTGTAGGGGACTTCTTTTTCGAAGGACGAGCAAGATTGCGAGAACCAAGATTCTCGACTTTTTTTACCTCGCCCTCAGCTGAACGAATAAGATCGCTTAGTTTGGAAATGATTTCGTCGGATCCGCCCTCGTTCCCCTTTGGGTCAAGAACCATCGTCGCCGTGTAGTTTCGTTTGCTCATCTGTTTTGCTTCGAACCTTGTTGGTTTTGTTGACTGAATTCATGGCATGCGCGGAACCCTTGTCAACAATCTCGCGCATTGTGTTTAAAAAAAAGTCTAGGTTTTGCTCGAGATCCCGCATTTCTTGGGGTCGCAATCGTCCTAGGACATGGTCGGTCAAATCCATTCGAAAATCGCGTTTCGATCCAACACCAAGCCGAAAACGGATGAAATCCGGCCCAATGGCGCGAATCATGTCCTTTACACCATTGTGTCCTCCATCTCCACGATTGCGGGATAGCTTCAAATGCCCCGGAGAGAAGGCGATGTCGTCGTGGACGACAATCGTTTCCGCAGGAATACATTTAAAATATTTCAGCAGAGGTAGCAAATACTCCCCACTGCTGTTCATGTACGTGGTCGGTTTGATCAAGGCCAAGTGCTTTCCCCATGCTAACACAAGGGAAACATGAGCGTGAAACCGTGACTTTTCTTTCCACTCGGCACCCACTTGGATCGCGAGTTGTTCCACCAACCAGAAACCCGCGTTGTGCCGGGTACCGACATATTCCTCTCCGGGGTTGCCAAGACCAACGATTGCAATGGGAGACACGACTCATGCTGGACGAAGGGGATTGGGTGCAAAAAAGACCCTGTTAGCTTTCGGATCCTTTGGTCTCCCCAGTTTCGCCTTCGCTTTCTTCGGCGGATTCTTCCGCAGTTTCTTCCGATTCCTCGAGACCATCTTCATCAGAGAGCTCGTCTTCATCTTCAGCGGCAGCCCGACCACTTGCGCTGCCCACGCAAGCAACGAGAACTTGAGTGGGATCTCCGGGATAGGAAACTCCCTCTATTTGCGGAAGATCACTCACTTGGAGATTATCGCCAAGATCAAGATCGCTCACATCTAATTCAACGGAGGAAGGTAAAGCACTGGGACGACAGCGTATTTCCACCTCGTTCATGCTTGCCTCCAGGATGCCCCCGGAAGTCTTTACGCCCACTGCCTCGCCCACAATGACCACGGGTATCTTGGTCTGGAGCTCCTGACCTCGAGTAACTTGAATGAAATCAATGTGCAGGATGGAATCAGTCAATGGATGGCGCTGCAATTCCTTGATCAAGGCGAGTTCGTCTTCTCCATCGGCTGACTGCAAACGAAAAAGAGCCGCCGAGCCGGCCGAATTGCGCATAAGCTTGCGGAAATCCCGTTCTTCGACCGAGTAAGGTTTGTTAATGTCCTTGCCGTAATAAACAACAGGGATGACGCCTGCGGCTCGCAATTTCTTGCAAGCCTGGCGACCAACTTCTTTTCTTGAGGAAACTTTTAGTGTTAAATCGTTGAGTTCTGACATGTTCGGGAACTCCTTTTATAGCGAAAAGGATCAGAAAATAGAGTTTTGCAATGAGAAGCGCAAGCAAACTCAATCGCAAGTTGCCTCAACAACATTCAAATCTATTTTGGGGGCGTAGTTGAGGCAAGATAGGCAAAGAAATGGCGAAGTTCGTCGCTGTTGAGGGAAGAAAGAAGTCCCGTTGGCATGAGAGAACGTCCCGCAGGCACGAGACTAGCAATTTGCTTGCGGGGAACGAGATGATCCTGCCCGTCAAGACCTCGCAATATCAGGAATTGTGGATTATCCTCAATCTTGAAACCACTGAGAATCCGTCCGTCAGTCGTTGTCAGAAGGTTGTGCTCGTAGCCTTCACGAATCTCGGCGTTTGGACGAACGATTGCAAGCAGCATGGCGTTTGAGTCGGAGCGGTCATAGGGAGTTAGGTCTGGACCGATTCGGCCTCCTTTGCCGAACAAGGCATGACAGGCGGCACAACCAGCCTTTCCAAAGTAGAGTGCTTCGCCCATCTTTGGATTTCCCCCACCGGCAAAAGCAAGGTCCCGATAGCGAAGTAATTCGTGATTAAGCTGAGCTCCCGTCCGCTCTGTCAAGGAACTAAACTCCTTTTTGAGATGCTTTTTCAGTTGAGCTGAATTGTGGAGACGCAATTTGCCCAGTATTTCCAAATCAAGAAGCTCACGAGGAAAACTGCCGGAAATGCATGCCTCGACCAAAGTCAAGGCCCATCCCGAACGACTTGCGAGCAAATGCAAAGCCGCTGATTGCAACTCTTTTGGAAAGCTGGAAAACATAAGGGTGACGGCTTTCCCGATTTCCGGGTGGTCAAACTTCTGGAGATTCTTCAAAGCCTCCTTTTGCAAAGTGACGTCTTTACCCTTGGAAATAATATCCAGAAGAATTGGAACTACGCGAGAATCTCCCAAGTCCCCCAATATCCGGACGATTTGTATGCGAAGATCAATAGCCGCTTTGCCTTCCTTAAGTTGAGCAAGGGCCTTGACCGTGACTTTCTCATCCCTTCGGCGTAAGATAAGCGAAAAGTTTTCTTGGCCACGAGCTTTTGACAATGACGAAGCAAGGCTTTGGGGGAAAGGCGGCAAAGCTCGACCCTCGAAGGCTTTTTCAAATCCCTTCAACAGTTGGACCCTAGTTTTGTCATCAGTCACCAACTCAAGCAAGCGGCCACAAGCCTCCAACTCGGACTGACCACCCGCAAGAGCCCAGCGACGCATTAAATTCTGGTGAGGTGGCGCTCCATCAACGGGGAGGCTTCCCCTCCAGTTCTCGGTTTTTTCAAAATGGGCAAGGGTAGCGGCAAGGTCTGCCGCATGAGCCTCGAACCCCCACCAAACGAGGAGTGGTAGGTGGGGATCGTCCGCATCCTCTTTTCGAAGAAGGAGTCGCCCGAGAATGGGGAGGCCATCACCAGCAGGCAGACGACGAGCCGTGGAAGCCAGTTGTGAACGGACCTCGGCATCGTCTTCACGTCCTGCCAATTCGATCAAGCTTTGGGTCACTTGCTCGGAAACTTCTCCTAGGTCGCCCAGCAAGCGAACCGTCCACCTACGCACGTGAGAACTCTCGTGAGCAAGGCTCTGCAAGGCCACCTCCTTGCCAAAACCACCGCACAAGTTCAATGCCCACAAAGCTTGCAACGCCACCTGTCCGTCCTCCTCTTGAAGAATCCTGCGGAGTTTTGCGACATGTTGCCGATCCTTGTGATCACCCAACAAACGCAGGGCTGTTTCGCGATGCCACCGATTTGGATGACGCAAGGCTGTTTTCAGCAAGTTGACGGAAGAGAAAGCGTCGCCGAACCGAACTGGTTTCGCTCCTTTAGACTTCAACCGATAAATGCGACCTAAATCTGCGTCAGTAAGCCCCTTCGAATAGGCAATGTAATGGGCGACCTGACGAGCGTGAAAGTCGGCCACGTAGACATTGCCGTCAGGTCCTGTCTGAATTTCGACGGGAGAGAACCACCGATCGGCAGGGTCATCTCCAATCGTAATGGGCTTGTCCAAGTCTTCCGTGCGGAAGGTAGAGCCGTGAGAATTGAGATTGCTCGCCACGACGTATCGGAGTGTTGGAGCAACGCCAAAAAGTTTCCCGTGATAACGTTTCGGCAAGGCGATTCCTTCATAAATCTCGAAGGTGTGTGTGAAACGCTTCACTTTAGGATGGGCCATGGCGGGAAAATGCCCAAAGGCGTAGGGGTTGGACAAATTGCCATGCTTGCCAAAAGATTTTCGGTAGTACCCACCCTGTACATAGTGAAACCCTCGTGTATCGCCTCCATTATGCCCCGAATAGACCCTTCCCTTGGAATCAATTTCTATGCCGAATGCATTGCCTCCACCTTCGGCGAAAACCTCGAAGCGATGAGTCTCGGGATGGTAGCGCCAAGCGAATTGACCCATACGGTGAATCGGTTTGATGCCCGGCAGGGGCTTGTTGTCAGGACCATGGAGAACAACATTGGCCGTCACCGTGCTTCCGTGGGTGGCGTATATCCAACCATCGGGACCCCAGCGCAGGTTGTTCGCGATGGAGTGAGAATCCTCAAGCCCGAATCCCGACAAAAGGACGCGAGGAGAACTTACGTCGGGTATGTCGTCTTCGTTACGGTCAGGATAAAAGAGAAGGTAGGGAGGACTCAGGACGAAAACTCCGCCACGCCCTTTGAGGGCAGCAGTCGCAAGATTAAGCCCGTCGAGAAAAACCTTATGGGTCTCGAAAGTCCCGTCCCCATCAGTATCTTCATGGATGGAGATGCGATCCTTCCCGAGATAAGGCGAGTCAGGGGCATATGGCGGGGGAGGCGGATAAGGAGGATCATAAACGTTTCTGTAAACCTTGTCGTGAGTTACCATTCTCAGTCCCGCCGGCCAAGGGTACTGCCGATATTCAACCACCCACAACCGCCCGCGCTCGTCGAAGTTAAGGTAGAGCGGATTCGCGATCTCAGGTTCACGCAGCACGAGCTCGAGCTCCAAGTCTTCCGGCGTCCTTAACTCAGGAAGGCGAGCAGGTGTCGCAGGTCCTGGCTTTTGCAATTTCCCCGGAGTTTTTCGTTTCAACAACCAATGATCGGCATTATCCAAAAGTTTTCGATATGAAGGTGTTTGAAAATCCTTGTCGTGACCTAGCGAGGTATATATAAC
>CAZWTI010000289.1:0-13490 GCA_964637065.1 uncultured Puniceicoccaceae bacterium | reverse complement strand
TCGATTTTTCCTCCTGCATGTTGGCCCACGGCCTCGAAAACCGAAACGATGTCTACAGGTTTCTCCTTGTGGAGACCGGGGAGGATGGTGCCGCCGTAGACGAAGATGCCGGGCCGATTGAGCCGGGCCAACGCCATCACGGCCGCGGGCATGTTCTTGTCGCATCCTCCGATGGCGACCACTCCGTCCATTCCCTCAGCTCCGACGACGGTCTCGATGGAGTCGGCGATGACTTCGCGTGAAACCAGCGAGTAGCGCATGCCCTGCGTACCCATACTGATGCCGTCTGACACAGTGATGGTACCGAAGGGCACGGCTTTTCCCCCTGCTGCGTCTACGCCCTCCACGGTCTTCTCGCAAAGTACGTCGAGATGGGCGTTGCATGGGGTGACCATACTCCAGGCGGAGCAAACGGCGACCTGAGGCTTTTCGAAATCCTCGTCTTGAAAACCCACTGCACGGAGCATAGAACGATTCGGCGCTCGGTCTGTGCCATCGACAATTACAGATGAATAGGGTCTGTTGCATGAAGTTTTCATTTGCGTAGGTAGGCTTTTGTCGAATGATTAGGGGCTGAAAAAGGGGTAGAAAACAATCTGAAACGGCCCCGTTCGCAACCATGTTTTTCCGATGGAATCCCCGGAGCTTGAACAACTTCGCTTGAAGATTGATGGAATCGACCGTGATGTTACTCGGTTGCTTAACGAGCGCGTCCGGACATCGGCGGAGATCGGAAAGATCAAGGACGAAAAAGGTCTGGAACCTTACGATCCTGCCCGGGAGGAGGAAGTTTTCGGGAAACTGGATGACTTGAACGAGGGCCCGCTCGAGACTGCCTCGCTACGGATGATTTACCGGGAGGTCGTTTCTGCATCCATCGCTCTGCAGAAGGACTTGGTTATCGGCTATCTTGGTCCTGAGGCCACCTTTACTCATCAGGCGGCGATGAAGAATTTCGGTTCGGCGCTCTCCTACAGGCCGCTCTTAGACATTACCGACGTCTTTCGTGAGGTGGAGCGAGGCGAGTGCGACTATGGGGTGGTGCCCGTTGAGAATTCCACCGAGGGCGCTGTAAACGGATCGCTGGACTTGTTGGTCGAGACCGAGTTGACCATCATCGCACAAGTGTACCTGAAGATAGAACATTGTCTCTTTTCCGTCTCTACGCTTGAGGAGATCACCAAAGTCTCCTCGAAGGATCAGGCCATCGCCCAATGTGGCGACTGGCTTCGCCGCAACTTGTCGGGTGCCCAACTGGAGAACGTCAGCAGTACAGCTGAGGCAGTGCGGGTGGCTAAGGGCGAACCAGGTTCGGCAGCAATCGCCAGCACTCTTGCCGGTCGTCTCTATGACGTTCCATGCGTGGCTGATGGAATTCAGGATCGCAAGGACAACCTTACCCGTTTTCTAGTCGTGGGTCGCAAGGCTCTTGCCCGTCGCGAGAATGTCGAATACAAGACCAGTCTCGTATTGTCAGTGACGGACAAGGTGGGTGCCCTGCAGGAAGCACTCAAACCTTTTGGGGAACGCCACCTGAACCTTTGCAAGATCGAGTCGCGTCCCAGTCGTCTCAAACCTTGGGACTACTATTTCTTTGTCGACTTCGTTGGTCATCGGGATGACGAACCCGCTTCCGAAGCAATCAAGGAATTGGAAAATGCCTGCCCTTTCGTGAAATGTCTCGGTAGCTATCCAGGCACTGGTTTTTGATTCTTGTAAAGTGTTGGAATACTAAATGAAAAGCACCGACAACTTCTGTTGGGGGCGGGCTTGGCGGGTAGCAAGACTTTCTATCATTAATATGGACTCCCGATAGATTCTTTCCCGGCGTTGTGTCCAGCGGCGGCCATTTGGTAAAAGAGCTTTGCGAAGTCCGGACACGATGAGAAGGGCACAAGGGTGGTCATCGAGGGTTGCCAGTTTGTCAAGAATGCAGGCCCGCAGCCAAAGGGAATCCACTTCACCTCTGCGGGCATCCCAATGGGCGTGCCGAAAGTTTAGTTCCGAAGCATAGTGGAAGCGAACAACTTGAGATACACAGTGCTCGAAAGAAACAGGGGGCATCTCTGAAACCGGATCGTTTGAACGGAGGAATTCAAGTGCGATGTTCAACTGTCTGACACCATCACGACTTCCGTCTCCTTCTAGTAGCGAGACGAGAGCATTTAAATTTGTCAGGCGCGTATAGTCGTCGATCTTGTCTTTTGTGGGACTGCCCTTCCTAGTTCCCATTTCCCTTACTGCTCAAGTTTACGATTTCCCGCGCGAATCGTGAAAGTCCTCGAAAGTCCTCGTAGAAACTGGCGAATCGAAGCCAAGCGATTTCATCGACGTTCCGAAGAAGTCTCATGATGGTGTCGGCAATTGCTCGACTGGGGACTTCGCTGTCGTATTCGTTCTCGATGTGACGAAGCGCTTCCGAGAGAAGGGCATTAATTTGCTCGGCGTCAACTTGCCGTTTTGAGATTGCTCGCCTCATACCGTTGGTCAGCTTTGAGCGATCAAAGCTTTCTCTACGCCCGTCACGTTTCAACACTACAAGGTCTTCTCGCAGTATTTCCTCCGTGGTGGAAAAGCGATGTCCGCAGTCGAGACATTCTCGCCGCCGCCGAATTGAGGCGGACTTCCCACCCCTAGTCTCAAGCACCTTAGACTCCTTTGAAGAACACTTTGTACACCGCATATTTTTCCCGAGTTACCACGCTCCCCCGACGGGGACGATTTTCTAACAGAGTCCGAGGAAGTTTTTCAAGATTATTATGCCCTCTTCCGTGGCGAGGGACTCGGGGTGGAACTGTACACCCCAAATCGGAAGGTTCTTTTGGCGTATCGCCATAATTTCACCTTCCTCCGTCTCTGCCGTGATTTCCAAGCAGTCCGGGAGGGTTTCTTTCTCCAGGATGAGAGAATGGTATCGCGTTGCTTCAAAAGGATTGGGAAGGCTTGCGAAGAGCTCGCGGTCGTCATGGCGAATTTGGGAGGTCTTGCCGTGCATCAGTCGTTCCGCCTGAATGACCTTGCCGCCGAAATGTTGGCCGATGCACTGGTGACCAAGGCATACGCCGAGTAAGGGCTTTTTGCCGGAAAAGGCCTCGATGATGTCGAGGCTTACCCCGGCCTTGTCCGGGTCGCATGGCCCCGGTGAGATGACAACTGCGTCAGGTTCGCGGGCGAGGGCCTCGTCCGGTGAGATGGTATCGTTTCGATATACTTCTTGCTCGGCACCCAACTCACCGAAGTACTGGACAAGATTATAGGTGAAGGAGTCGAAATTGTCTATGATCAGCAGACGCATGCGAATTTTTTGGAATGGAAAGTTCTTTGATTTAGCCCTTGTACCCTTGCTTGCGGTGGCGTTCTCGAAGTCGTATGGAATGGAGTCTGATGAAGCCGCCGGCATCTTCCGGTTGATAGTCGCTTTCGGCGTCTTCCATCGAGGCGACGTTCTCGTCATAGAGGGAGAGCGGAGACTTGCGACCCACAGTTACGACGTTTCCCTTGAAGAGCTTCAGGCGAATTGTGCCTGTAACTGTTTCCTGACTCTTGTCGACCAGTGCCTGCAGGGCTTCGCGTTCCGGGGTGAACCAGAACCCGTTATATACCATCTCTCCGTAGCGGGGAACGAGTGAATCTCGCAGGCTCATTAGGCTGCGGTCCATCGTGAGGGTCTCAATTTGGCGATGGGCGTGGAGCAGGATGGTCCCTCCGGGAGTCTCGTACACTCCCCGACTCTTCATTCCGACGAAGCGGTTCTCAACGAGGTCTGCCCGGCCCACGCCGTGCCTCCCGCCCAGTTTATTTAGCGAGCGGATGATCCCTGCAGGGTTTAGCCTTTCCCCGCTCAAGGCCACGCAGTTTCCTTTCTCAAAATCCAATTCTACGTACTCGGGTTCTTCGGGGGCGTCGGCTGGATCGACGCTGAGTTTGAACATATCCTTGTTGTCGGGAGTGGTGGGGTCGAACCAAGGATCCTCGAGTATTCCGGCCTCGTATGAGATGTGCCATAGATTGCGATCCATCGAGTAGGGTTTGGAGGAGCTGGCCTCTACGTCGATGCCGTTTTCGGAACAATATTCAATCATTTGGGTGCGTCCGGGAAAGCTTTCGCGGAAATTGGCTTCTCGCCATGGGGCGATGATGTCAAGGTCGGGTGCTAGCGCGGCGAAGGTCAGTTCGAAGCGACATTGGTCGTTCCCTTTGCCGGTGGCGCCGTGGGCTACTGCGTCGGCTCCGAACTCGCGGGCGATAGCGATTTGGGCCTTTGCAATGAGGGGTCGGGCAATGGAGGTTCCGAGGAGGTATTGACTTTCGTAAACGGCTTCGGCTCGCACCATAGGGAAGATGAAGTCGGAGGCGAATTCATCCACGAGATCGACCGTACGATGTTCCGAGGCTCCGGTAGCCTTGGCTTTTTTCTCAAGGCCATGGAGTTCCTCTTCTTGCCCAACGTCGGCGCAGTAGGTGATGACCTCGGCGTTCTTTTCCTTGGCTAACCAGTGTACGAGGACAGAGGTGTCCAGACCTCCCGAATAGGCGAGTACGACTTTCATGATGAGTTTCTGGTTTAAGACTTCGTGTCTTGCTAAGGAATGGTATTAGCCCGCTAGTTTGGCAAGGATCGCCTTCTGCATGTGGAGGCGATTCTCGGCTTGGTCGAAAATGATGGCTTGCGGAGAGTCGAGTACTCCTTGGGTGACCTCCAAGCCCGGATGGGTCGGCATGCAGTGCATGAAGAGCGCCTTGGGCTTTGCCTGGGCTAGAAGTTCGTTGGTCACCGTGTAGGGCTTCATCTTCTCGATGCGTTCCTGTTCTTCCTGCTCACAACCCATGCTAACCCAGACGTCGGTATAGACGATGTCGGCGTCGGACATGGCTTCCTCGGTTTCGGTGGTGAAGAGAAACTCGTTGGGGAAACCTTCGGCCACTAGAAGGTCTCGAATGGCTTGTCCGGGAGAGACGCTCTCGGGGCCTGCAAGGGAGATCTTCATCCCGAAAAGAGCCCCTGCGAGAATCCATGAATTTGCCATATTGCAAGCGGCGTCTCCGAGAAAGGTAAGTTTCTTTCCCGCGAGGGAGGCGAAGGGATTCCGTGGATCACCGAGTTTTTCGGCGATGGTGAGACAGTCGGCATAAATCTGGCAGGGATGAACCAGGTCTGTCAGGGCGTTTACCACAGGAATGGTAGCGTGTTCGGCAAATTCCTCGATTATTTTTTGACCAAAGGTGCGGATGACGAGTCCATGGAGGTAACGGGAGAGCACCTTGGAGGTGTCGTGAATGCTTTCGCCTCGTCCGATTTGCATGCCACCTTGGTCCAGCATCAGGGCGCGACCGCCCAGTTCGTTAATCCCTACTTCGAAGGAAACCCGTGTCCTCGTGCTTTGCTTGTAGAAGAGAAGCCCCCAAGTCTGTCCTCGCAGAATGTCGGATTGGATTGCGGATCGGCTTTGCTTGAGGTCATAGGCATGGGAGAAAATTCCCCTAATCTCATTTTCGGTAAAATCTGTTTCCTTGAGAAAGTGCTTCATTTGTCTGGGTTCCTTTGAAAGTTCGAGAAAACCTCTTCGAGTATTCGCAAAGCCTCGTCGAGTTCGCCATCTGTGACGTTAAGGGGTGGAAGTAATCGCACGGCATCACCCCCTGCAGGTACGGTTATCAGTCCTCCCTCGCGAAGGGCGTCCACTGCATCTCCACCGGGAACCTTCATGCCCAGAGCCAGCAAATAACCACGACCACGAACCTCCTGCACCAATTCTGGATGGTTCTCAGCAAGGGTTTTCAGTTTGTTCTTGAACGATTCGCTCCGCTTGTTCACTTTTTTGATGATACCCTCCTCCTCTATGACGTCCAGCACAGCGTGAGCGGCGGCGCAGGCTAGGGGAGATCCTCCGAAGGTGGTGCCGTGGGAACCCGGCGTGAAGAGATCCGCATATGGTTCGCTCACCCAGACGGCCCCGATGGGAAAGCCTCCTCCTAGACCCTTTGCCAAGGCGATGGCGTCGGGCTGAATGCCCGAACGTTCAAAGGCAAAGAAATCGCCCGTACGACCCATGCCCGTTTGGACTTCATCAAGCATCATGAGAATTCCACGTTCGTCACATAGAACACGTAGATCTTTAAGAAAAGCGTCATTCGTTTCGCGAATGCCGCTCTCGCCTTGGATTGGTTCAATAAGTACTGCGGCGGTATCTTTCCCGATATGACTCTTGAAGCTTGGGAGGTCGTTGAACTTGGCGAAAGCGAATCCGGGGGCCAAAGGAGCAAAGCCTTTGCGAATCTTCTCTCCCGAGGTGGCCGACATGGCCCCGTAGGTGCGTCCATGGAAGTCACCATCGGCGGTAACTACCTTCACGATTTTTCCTTCCTCTCCCCCTGCCTTGCGGCGTCCGTGGAGGCGGGCTAGTTTGATTAGGGTCTCGTTTGCCTCGGCCCCGCTGTTGCAGAATAGCATACGTCCCCGCCCCGCCTTTTCCACCAGCCGTTCTGCGAGGCGATTTTGTTCGGGAATGGCGAAGAGGTTAGTGCAGTGGACGAGCTTGGCCGACTGATCCTGTATGGCCTTCACCCATTTCGGGTGCGAATGGCCCAGGCAAGTCACGGCGATGCCTGAGGAGAAATCAAGATACTCTCGTCCGTTCGCATCCCGGATGCGGGCGCCTTTTCCTTGTTCGAACGCGACGGAGGGAGCTGCGTAGTTGCTCAAAAGAAACTTGCCATATGAGGATAATTTCATGACTGGCGTTTTCCCGCTTCAGTGAACGATTTCCGTGCCGATGCCCGTGTCGGTGAAGATTTCCAAAAGCAGACTGTGGGGGAGACGGCCATCTACGAAGTGCACCCGGTTTACGCCCGCTCGAAGAGCTTCCACTGCGCTATTCACCTTTGGCAGCATGCCCTTGGCGATGACACCCGCCCCTTTCAGCGGTTCCACTTCGCTCACGGGCAGGCTCGAGATGAGTGTATTTGCATCTTCCGGGTCGCGGAGCAGTCCAGGTACGTCGGAAAGGTATACGAGCCGTCTGGCCTCAAGCCCGATGGCGACCTTGGCGGCTGCGGCGTCTGCGTTTACGTTATGGCAGACGCCATTCGCATCGGCCGCTGTGGATGAAATGATTGTAACCTTCCCAGCGTCGAGGGCATCGTCGATTCGCGCGACGTCCACCCGAGTGATTTCCCCGACGAAGCCAAGATCGTGCTCAGAGTCGAGTTTTACACATTCTAGGACTTCCTTGCCCGGCAGACGTTCAGCCTCGCATTCGTTTTGAACTATGAATGCCGCCACCTCACCGTTCACTTTTTGGTTAAGCACCTCATCCACGACCTCGATTGCACCGGCATTCGTCACTCGAAGGCCGTCCACGAAGACGGTTTCAATACCGCGTTCCTCCATGGCGCGTGTGATAGCCTTACCACCACCGTGGACCACTACCACACGAATGCCGATTGTGTTGAGGAAGACGATGTCCCGGGCCACCTGCGAACGGGTTTCCGCCTCCGGGGCATCCATGAAGCTGCCTCCGTACTTAACCACGAAGGTAGAGCCACGAAAACGTCGCACATATGGCAGTGCTTCCACTAGAACGGCGGCCTTCGCCTGCACGGTCTCGATGTCGGTGACTCCCGTCATTCGCTTTTGTTGAAGTCGACGTAAGCCTCGCTCAGGTCGCTCGTGAGCAAGGTACATGAGCCTTGTCC
This sequence comes from uncultured Puniceicoccaceae bacterium, assembly GCA_964637065.1. GTDB lineage: Bacteria > Verrucomicrobiota > Verrucomicrobiia > Opitutales > Seribacteraceae. The sequence continues at coordinate 5,795 of CAZWTI010000289.1, read as the reverse complement.
AAGGTTCAGGTTTAGGCGTATGGAGAACTGCTTGTTCGAAACGACTTCCTTCCATTTGTCCTTGTTGCGCAGAAGAGGCTGTCCGTCTTTGAGGACGCCTACCTCGCCGTAAAACAACTCCATTTTTTCGAAATCCACACCCGCTTTTCCATGACCCGTTGCGGCTGCGATGCGGCCCCAGTTTGGATCGGAACCGTACCATGAAGTCTTCACAAGCAGAGAGTTGGCGATGGCTCGGGCGACCTTCTCGGCAGTGTTCTTATCGGGGGCACCCTCGATAATAAGCTCGACTAACTTCGTCACCTTTTCGCCATCGCCGACCATTTTGCGGGCCAAACACGAGCAGACTTTTTCTACAGCCTCGCGGAAAGTGTCCAGCATTTCAGGATTCTCATCCGATATGGTCGTTTCGGAAAAACCGTTGGCAAGAATCAGGGCGGTATCGTTTGTACTCATGTCGCCGTCGATGGTGATTCGATTGAAGGTATTTGCTACGGCGGAGCTGAGGACTTCTTGAAGAAGTTTTTGGGAAACGGCGGCATCCGTGGTTAGGAAGGCGAGCATGGTTGCCATATCAGGTTCGATCATGCCGGATCCCTTGGCTACGCCAGTCACGCGGATGGTTCCTTCAGGAGCATCGAACTGGGCTAGGCAGGATTTCGTCGTGGTGTCGGAGGTTAGGATAGCTCGCTGGAATGCGAGGCCGCCGTCCACCCCGTCCTCAAGATCTTGCGCAGCGTCCTTTATGCCGGTTGTGATGCGGCTCATGGGCAAAGGTTCGCCGATACGACCTGTTGAGCAGACGAAGACCTGATCTGGCTTCAAGTCCAGTTGCCGAGCCGTTTCCTCGGCCATTGTCCTGGCGTCGGTTTCACCTTGGTTTCCCGTGCACGCATTGGCATTGCCACTGTTGGCTACGATGGCGTGAATTTTTTCCCCTTTGGCGAGGATGGCTTGCCCATGATGCACTGGGGCGGCCTTCACGTCGCTTGTCGTGAAGACGCCCGCTGCCGAGCAAGGTCTTTTGGAAAAAACGATTCCCATATCTAGCCGCCCGTCCCGCTTGCCTCGTACGTCGCAATGTACCCCGGAGCAGAAGAAGCCTCGGGCTTCCGTCAGGCCTTCAGTATCCACAAAAAACTTCACGGCAGGCCTGCCGTTTCGTCGAAATCCGAACACAGGTTCATTGCTTGTACGGCTTGCCCTCCTGCACCCTTGAGAAGGTTGTCGAGAGCTGAGGTGATGACGTAGCGTCCTGTCCGCATGTCGGACACGACTGAGAAATCGATTCGGTTGGTGCCTGCCACATGGGCCGTGTCTGGAAACTCCCCGCTCCCCAAGACATGTGCATAAGGACGCCCAGAATATTTTTGTCGCCAACAGTCCTCCACGACCTTCACGTCGAGTTTTCCTTTGGCTACGACGGAAATGGTTGTGGCGATCCCCCGGTTCATCGGAGCCAAGTGGGGTTGGAAGGAAATTACCACATCCTGTCCGGCGAAAGCGCCGAGTTGCTCCTCAATTTCCGAGAGATGTCGGTGCTTTGGCATTCCGTAGGCGACGGCGCTCTCGTTTCTCTCACAGTACAAGAGTTTTTCGGATGGGTTGCGGCCAGCTCCGCTTACTCCGCTGAAGCTGTTGGCAACTATGCCTTCAGACTCCATCAGTCCTGATTGCAGAAGTGGCGCTAGCGGGACGAGGATGCTAGTCGGGTAGCATCCCGGTGAAGCGATCAGGGTACTCTTGTCCCAAGAAAGCTTGTGAAGTTCGGGTAGACCGTAGACGGCTTTCTTCAGCAGGTTCGGGGAAGGGTGGGGTGTCCCGTAGAATTCCTCGTATAGCTTTGGGCAGGAGAGCCGGAAGTCCGCACTGAGATCGATTACCTTCTTGCCACCTTTCACCAGTGGTTCTGCATATTCTGCGGCGGTGCCATGAGGTAGCGCGAGGAAGAACACTTCCAGTTCAGGATTTCCTGCAAGCTCTTCTGCATCCGGGGTGCTGAATATGAGTCCGGGAGTCTTTCCCCGCATGTTCGGCACGGCCTCCTCCACAGGTGTTCCCACAAGTTTCCGTGAGGTAACAGTCGACAATTTTACATTTGGATGTTTCGCAAGCAGAGCCAATAGTTCGCGACCGGAGTAGCCGGAAGCTCCTACAATACAGGCATTCATTGATGAAAATTTATGCTGACTAAATCAAAGGTGGCAAAATCAAAAAAACAAAACCCCCCGAACGAAGAATCCGGAGGGTTGGAAATGGGTTTCTTTTAGTAGCGATTACCGCTTAGAGAACTGGAAACGTTTCCGCGCCCCGGGTTGCCCCGTCTTCTTTCGCTCTTTTTTACGCGGATCTCGTCGCAAATGCCCCGCTTTCTTGAGGGTTTTACGAAGTTCGGGATCCATCTTCTCAAGGGCTCTGGCGATCCCGTGTCGAACTGCTCCGGCTTGTCCGGCGACACCTCCGCCACTGACGTTTACGCTGACGTCCACCTTGTCAGTCAATTCTACTTCTTCAAGTGGACTCGTCACAGTTTTGCGGAGTTGTTCCGTGGAGCAGTATTCGTCGGCTTCGCGATCATTTATGGTAAATTGACCCGTTCCGGACACTATGCGCACACGCGCCGAACTGGTCTTGCGGCGACCCGTTGCCAAAAAGACGTCTTCCTTTTTCTTCGCACTCATTACTTTAAGCTAGATTGGCAAACTTCAAACCGTCATCGGTTCAGGTTGCTGTGCCTCGTGTGGATGTTCGGGTCCGGCAAAGACCCGCAGTTTGGTCAGCATTTTCCGGGCAAGCTTGTTTTTTGGCAACATCCCACGGACGGCATTCATAATTAGGAATTCGGGACGTTTTTCACGAAATTCGGCTACACTCCGGTATTTTTCGTTACCAACATAACCACTGTAGAACATATATTTCTTCTGCTCTTCCTTGTTGCCGGTTAGTTTTACTTTCTCTGCATTTACGACAATAATAAAGTCCCCGGTATCAGTTTGGGGAGTGTATGTGGGTTTGTCGCGACCACGAAGGGCATTGGCAATCTTTACCGCCAATCTTCCTAGGATTTGGCCAGAGGCATCCACTACCCGCCATTTGGGTTCTACTTCTCCTGGCTTTGCCAGCGTTGTTTTCATGAAGTCCTAGTTTGAAAAAAACGAGCCATCATAGATCTCCTGTCGGGACCGTCAATTCCGTTTTGCGGAAACCGGGAGATAGCCAAGTGTCTCTAGAAGGGTCCCGAACCGAGCTGTTCAATCGTGTTCTTATAGAACTCGTATCCGTAGCCAATAACGCGATCATTGGAGTCGAAAACCACGGGCATATATTTTTTTTCGACGTCTCGATTGGCGAGGGTGCCTTCATCGGTTCCCGCCCGATACTTGTAAAACCAAACGCTTCCCCAACTTTCTCCTTCTATGTAGTTTGCCACACCGGCGAGTTTGAAGACTTGCCCCTTGGTCATGCCGGGTTGCAACCCCATTAGGTTGCGAATGTTCTCGCTTACCTTTTCTTCTCCGGAGGCAAAGGGGTTCATTCCCGTCTGCGAACAACCGGATGCCGTCAGGGCTATAATAACAATGGCCCAATTAAATAAGGCGAGTCGATATGGGATATGGGCAAATTTCATTTCAAATAAATTAAGGAGCGTTTTTCAGATGTCTGCAATACCTTTTTAGGCGTCGGTCACTTCTTGTCGTATCCCAAATTCTCAAACATTGCCAGCAAACCTCTTCTAATTTCCATTTTTTTGCCTTTTTGCAAAGGTCTTTTCTCCTCTGGGTCTGCAATTATATCGTAGAGCTTTCCGTTGGAATAAAGCTTGTGTTGCCGATTGCGTACAAAGGCCAAACCTCTTCTGGATTCTGAGAAGGCAAAAGCCTTCGTCTTCACTTGATTCCCCAGCAGTGTTGGGACGAAGCTCTGTCCATCGAGTTTCACGGCAACGGGTAGCTTGGCTTCTCCCAATTCTGCCATGCTGGGCAACCAATCACTGAAATCAATCAAGGCTTGGCTTACAGTTCCGGGAGAAATCTTGCTTGGCCAGTTCACGACGAGAGGAACATGTGTGCCGCGGTCATTCAGCAGTCCTTTTCCACCGGCGACTTTTTTGCCTTTTTGTGTAACGACTACTTTTTCATACTCGTATTTTTTCCCGATGTGACGAAGCTTGGAACGAGCAGCCGTCCCATTGTCTCCCGTGAAGAAGACGATTGTATTTTCACGAAGTTTCAGACGGTCCAACGATGCCATCAGCTTGCCCACCATTTCGTCCATCGAGATAATCATCTCGCCATAATTCATCCATCTGTCCTTTCCGGGAGGGTATGGAACCTGCCACTTCAGATCGTCGGTTACGTCGTGGGCCAGAGCCATGGAATAGTAGGCGAAGAAGGGTTTTCCATGCTTGTGGCTTCGTTCCATGAAGTCGGAGAGAAACTCGACGTAGACTTCGGGGCCGTAGCGCCCTTTCAAGTCGTCGCGCACCTTGCCGTTCTGGTAGATCATGGGTTCGTGAAAGCGGGCTCCCTCGTGCCAGCCGAAAACGCTCCATTCGTCGAAGCCCAGGCGTCTTGGTTGATCAAGATCCTTCTTCATCAGCGACAATTGCCACTTGCCGGCAACAGCCGTTGCGTAGCCGGCTCTTTGCATTACCCTGCCTATGGAATGTCGTTCTTCATTCTTGGGGAACGAGCCCCAACCCGCCTTGAACCTGAATGGGTAGCGGCCCGTCATGAGGGCAATCCTGGATGGATGACAGACCGGCATACTGTAGCAATGCTTGAATTTCATGCCACCCTTGGCCAAGGCATCGACGTTGGGGGTTGCGAAGGATTCGCCTCCGTAGCACCCAATGGGTTCGCACCCGACGTCGTCCGCCAAGATCAAGACGATGTTGGGTCTCGCCAAGGCCGGCTCGCTGAAGATGAGCAGAATTCCTCCTGTCAGGGCAATGAAACGATTCATGACTTTTATAATATGAAATCCCATCAAGCAGTCAATGAAGCTCGGGTAAATATCATGGAGTCTCCGAGGCGTTGTCGTTCAAGCAGGCTTTTTTCAGAACTTAAGGTATAAAAAGGTTTTCTTTCCGGAGGCATCCGGCATCAGGTCTTCAAGGCTTTTCCATTTTCCCATGTCGGGTTCGCCGATACTTATCTTGTAGGTTGCGGTCTTGTCATAGATTGGTGGTCGAAATGAGCCGCCTTGGATGCGAATGGCGTAGACCAGTTCGCCTGTTTTCTCATCTATTATCTTGAATACCGGATGCTTGACGCCCTCTACCTTAATTTCCGGAAGATGAGCCGTTGGCGCCCGACCATTGTTTTCTCGAAAGTGGATGGTCTTGGGCCAGCCCGGGAACTGATCCTCCGGCTGCAGGTCGGCTGCATCGATGAGGAGCCTGTGACACTCCATGGTAATAGTACCCTTGGCCTTGTTCATCCGCACGACGCCGTAGCCGGATGCCTTGTCGTGCAGGGTCTGAAGTCGTCCCTTTGGTTTCTGCTTATCAGGGTTGCCGATAGCATGGACTGTTAGAATGTTGGCCAAGCCATCCTTGTATTCCCCCGTGTTGGGAAGTTCTGGCTTGGGGCGATTACGTACGGGACGTCCCTCCTTGTCGGGACGCCAGGATCGCGGGTAACCCGCGGCGATGCTGGGCACGCAAAAGGAATAACCTGCATCACCCCACTTTTCTATGCCGTGGTGGACAATCGATGCGAGGTGTTGGTCGCCTGCATAATGAAAGACAAAGCCACGCCGCAATTCCTCAATGGCTCGATTTCTTCCGCTTT
>CAZWTI010000288.1:0-2594 GCA_964637065.1 uncultured Puniceicoccaceae bacterium | reverse complement strand
GTTTGATTTTTATATTTTTTATCAGTTTAAAATATTCATCATCTTTTGGATTAGAACCAGCATATCCACCTTCAATAAAAGGGATTCCTATATCATCTAATTTCTCTGTAATAGATATTTTATCTTTTACGGATAATGATATGCCTTCTTGTTGTGCTCCATCTCTTAGAGTTGTATCGTATAAGTCCATTTTTTTTCAAACTTTGTGATTAACTGTGTAACTATATCATGAGTTTATTAGATTTTCAGATAAACTATTTAATAAATAATTGAAAAAATGTTAAAAAGAGATTATGGGAAATTATTATTTAAAAAATGTAGATAATGTAAAGTGTATTTCTATAGGTTCTCCTGGTAACAGAACTTTTTATTTGAGTGCAGAAAACATTGATGCAAAAGTCAAGATTTGGTTAGAAAAAGAACAACTAATAGCAATAGGTTTATTATTGAAAAATCCAGAAAATTCTATTCTAGATCAATCTGATCTTGGTGAGCGTGATAGTGAATTTAGTCTAGATTTAAAAGGGATAAATTTTTCTCTAAGTTCTGATTCTCAAACTTCTATATTATATTTTGAATGTGTTGATATTGATGATGTAAATGATATTCAGGAAATTAAATTAAATATTTTGCTGAATCAAAAAAGAGCTGCGGATTTAGGAGATCAGATTTTGAAAGTTTGTGCATCTGGGAGAAAAAAATGCCCCTTATGTTCTTTACCAAAGAACCAAGATGGAACTTGTGATGGAAAACCATGTGTGAAGAAGAATGGACATATGCCATTGATTTGATAATCTGGTTCATTTAAATGAAAAAATATTTGTATGAAAATAAGAAAATATTTTCAAGAAATCTCGAGAAACTTGATACTTGGCAACTCGGAAAAATTAAATCTGTTTTAAAGGGAAGTAATCAAGTGTTTTTACTAGAATTATTTGATCCCAAATTAAAAAATTCTTTTCTTTCAGTGTATAAACCAATGGTTGGTGAAAAACCTCTTTTTGATTTCCCACCTGAAAGTCTTTATAAGCGTGAAATGTCTGCTTTTTTGATAAGTAAAATATTAGGATGGCCCCAAATACCAACCACAACTATTAGAAAAGGGCCATTAGGAATAGGAACATTTCAGACATTTATTAAGCATGATCCTGATGAAAATTATTTTTCTCTTCGTGAATCTAATTTGGTAGATTTTGAATGTTTTGCAGTATTTGATTTGATTGTTAATAATTCTGATAGAAAAGGAAGTTCATGTGTTCAAGATTCCAAAAAGAAATTTTGGTCATTAGATCATGGTTTAACTTTCAATGAAAATAGTAGATTCAGGACAGTAATGTTCGAATTTAATGGAAAGGAAATCTCAGATAATCTCAAAGAGGATTTGATTTATTTAAGAAATTATTTAAATAAGGAAATAGAATTCAGAGATCTTATAATAGATTTATTAACTGAAGAATCATTCAATTTTTTTATTCAAAGACTAGATTTAGTCATAGAAATTCAGAGGTTTCCTTATTTGGACGTGAATGTTAATGTCCCTTGGCCGTTAATTTGACCATGATTTTTTTGGGGTCAAATTATTTGTTGTAAAATTAATTATTTTCTCTGACCCCGCCACTAAAATTCCTTTCCAATTTCTAATTTTTTCAATAGTTGCAACATCAATTTTATAATCATTTTCGAAACTATTGAATGGTTCCCATTTTTTATTTTGGTTAATTTTTAGGATTTTCCCTCCTGATTCTTGAATAATTATTATTCCTGCAGCAAAGTCCCAACTTGAAGCAGGTCCTAGTATTCCATATGTGGAAATGCCTTTTGCAATTAACATCATTTCAAAAGCACAACTTCCTAAAACTCTTTTTTCACCAATGTATTTTTTCTTATTTTTCTTTATTTCAAAATATGATTCTAGACTTGAAGGTAATGTAGCTATTCCTCCTTCTGAAAGTTTTGATGAATCTTGGTTAGTAATCTTATTCTTTTGATTGTTAATTGTTGCTCCGTTTCCAAGAGATGCTTTTAAGATGAAGTTGTTATTATTGAGCCATGGAGTCCAAATGGCTCCTGCTATAGGAATTCCTTTGTAAAGTACTCCTATGGATACTGAAAATATTGGTATTCTATTCACAAAGTTTGTTGTTCCATCAACTGGATCAATCACCCAAGCTATTTCATGAAGTTGTGGCTTAACAGATTTCTTATCTTCTTCTCCAATAATTGAATGATTTGGGTAATGGTCTCTTATTATAGATATGATAGTTTCTTGATTTCGATGATCTATCTCGGTTACTAGATTATTTTTTTCTCCTCCCTTAGAAAAAACATCTATATTAGAATCAATATTTTTCAATGCAAATTCCCCTGATTCTAAAGCAGCTTTTTCAGCAATCAATGCTAAATCGTTAGTGAATTTTTTATCTATATTTTGAGTCAATTAAGGTACCAATTAGTGGAATATAATGAATTACCAATATACAATAATAGTAGCATATGTATATATTAATTATTCAATTATTTAAAGGTGAATAAAAAATGGTTATAAAAAATGATCCATTAAAAATTTCAAGAGACAAAGGACTTGTCTCTAGAAT
>CAZWTI010000287.1:0-3202 GCA_964637065.1 uncultured Puniceicoccaceae bacterium | reverse complement strand
TGACGATGAAGAGAACGTTCCCGGTGCTGATGGAGGTCTTGCTAGGTTTGCCGCCGCCCTTCTGCATTTCCATAAACGCCTTCATCTGGCCCATCATGTCATGGGGGGAATGGAGGTTGACCTCGGTATCCTCCATGAGCTTGAGAAGGTTTATTTGAACGCCCCGCCCGGACACGTCGCGCCCGCCGCGAGAAGATTCTGAGGCGATCTTGTCGATCTCATCGACATAGATGATGCCGTATTCGGCTAACTCCACGTCACCATCGGCAGCTTTAACGAGATCACGCACAAGATCATCGACATCATAACCCACGTAACCGGTTTCGGAGAACTTGGTCGCGTCTGCCTTGATGAATGGAACGCCGATGAGTTTGGCCACGTTCCGCATGAGATAGGTCTTGCCGACTCCGGTTGGCCCAAGAAGAAGCAGATTGGGTTTGACGTACTCGTGGACAGCGAGACCAGGGTCGTCGATGCAGCGTCGGACATGGTTGTAGTGGTCGCAAACGGCGACTGAAAGCACACGCTTCGCCTGTTCCTGCTTAACTACGAAGCGATCGAGATAGTCACGAATCTCCTTGGGCTTGAGATTAAAACTCCTGATACCCTCGAGGTATTGGTCGCGTGACTTGTCCTCAACGGGTTCACCCGAACTTCCTGCTCCTTCATCCTCTTCGGCATCGTCCCCATCGACTCCGGCATTCATGAACGGAGCAAATGCAACTTGGACATTTTTGTTTTTTAGCAAGTCTCGAAGCTGCTTCTGCAAATCCTCGAGTGGATTGTCATCGTCTTTTTTGGGCATAGAAAAAAGCAAATTGGGTTTGACAGGTCGTTGATTTAGAAAAATCTATGAAAGTTTACCTTATACCTAAATCCCTTCACCCAAGTTTTCAAACTGTTTTCCTGCCATGTCCAATAATCTTACCAAACGGCAAATCGTTCAAAGCATTTACGAGGGCAAAAACTACAAGCAGGAGGATGTCCGTAAAATAGTCCAAGAGACATTAGACATTATTCGCGACGCACTGATTGACGGTCGCAACATCGAACTGCGGAAATTCGGGGTGTTCGAGATTCAGGTCCGCAAGGCCCGAGTGGGACGCAATCCAAATAAACCCGAAACGGACGTCATCATCCCTCGACGCGCCGTGGTTAAGTTCAAGGCGGGCAAGGAACTCAAGGAAGGCCTAACCAGTCTGGACCTTGACGCAATCGAGTTCTCCTAACTCGATTACCTCGCCATATTAGCGGTCATGTTCGAAAGCCTTCCGGGCTTCCGAGAATTCTACCCGGAGGATTGTTCCCGCCGCAACCACCTCTTCAGAATTTTTCGAAAGGTCGCTCGGACTTTCGCATTTAGTGAGTACGACGCTCCCGTGTTGGAACCACTCGAGCTTTACACCGAGAAATCGGGAGAGGAGATTACGGGACAGCTCTTCCACTTCACCGACCGCGGAGACCGCCAAGTGGCCCTCCGACCCGAACTTACTCCCAGCCTTGCGCGTATGGTCGCAACCAGAGCGGGTTCCCTACGACGACCAATCAAATGGTTCAACGTGGGTGAGCACTTCCGCTATGAGCGACCGCAAAAAGGACGACTCCGAGCGTTCTACCAATTCAACGCGGATATCCTTGGAGAAACCGATGTCGCCGCCGATGCCGAACTTATTGCCCTGCTTATATACATTTTACGGGCTTGTGGTCTTGGCTCTGAGGATTTCCAAGTAAGATTGAGCGACCGCAAAACTTGGGCTTTGTTCCTTACTTCACTTGGTGTCACTGATGGGCAACGTCCCGCCCTACTCGAAGCCATAGACAAAAGTGAGCGTCGCAAACGCGAGCAAACCCTGGAAAGCATCGAACAGGTTCTGCCGAAACGCGGAGATGAGATGCTGAAGGCAATCGAGGGCATGAAGAATGTCTCCCACATCGACACACTTCGCAATCAGCTCAACTCATTCGGTGATCAAGGCAAAACCCGCTCCAATGAATGGACAGAGTTGCTCGAGTTACTCGACGCGCATGGAGTCGGCGACTTTGTAGGGATCGACCTATCCATCGTCCGTGGTCTCGCCTACTACACGGGATTCGTCTACGAGGCATTCGAGATTTCCGCGGACTCACGAGCTCTTGCGGGAGGAGGTCGCTATGATGACCTCATAAAAAAGCTCTCAGGGAAAGTGGACCTGCCCGCAGTTGGTTTCGCAATCGGCGACGTCACCCTGCAAGATTGCCTTGAGAGTAAAACCCTGATGCCCGACTATATCGATGCACCCGACATCTATCTCATTGCGGGTGAAAACGAACGACCCCAAGCCCTCCGAGACGTGAACCGCCTGCGTCTGGTCGGCTATTCCGTATCCTATGCCCTCAAGCAACAAGCTTTCGGCAAACAGTTCAAGGAAGCGGGTCGCAGTGGGGCTAAATTCGCTATCGTCTATGGCGAGCAAGAAGTGCTTGCGAATCAAGTTAAAATCAAAGACCTTTCCTCCGGTGCCGAAATCCAAGTAGAATCTGCAGGTCTCATTCAAAATCTTCAATCGCTGGAAGAGTCAGGAGGCATTGCCGCAGAAGAGTAACCAGTCTCAACCACCAAGATGAGCGACGACGAAATCCCCGATTTCCAGGCAACCCTAGCCGAGGCCAACCGAAAACGCACCACTCCTCCCAGTCGGCGTCGGCGTTTCCTTAAGGCTCTTTTGTTTCTTCTGCCAGTTGCAGGAGGCCTTTGGGCTTACATGAAATACGAGGCGGGCTGGCTGGAGGTAACCCGAGTAAACTTGTCCAGCGACAAGTTTCCTGTCCGCCGTTCCTTCCGAATACTGCACCTCGCGGACTTCCACGTCTCCGAGGACGTTCCATTGTCTTTAATCGAAGAGGCCATTGTTCTCGGCATAAGGAAACAGCCCGACATCTGCTTCATCACGGGTGATTTCATCACCACAAAGCTTAGTGACGAGGATTTTTCCAGATATGCAGAAATTCTAGGAAAGCTAACAGACAAGATTCCAAAAACATTCGCTTGCCTCGGCAATCACGATGGCGGCAAATGGGCACGCTCCACCAATGGCTATGACACTACCCAAAAGATGGAAGAACTACTAAAAAAATCGAAGGTTGTTCTGCTGCAGAACGAGCAACGAGTCGTCTATGTAAAGGGACAACCGCTCACCTTGGTTGGCCTCGGGGATGTCTGGGC
>CAZWTI010000286.1:0-23062 GCA_964637065.1 uncultured Puniceicoccaceae bacterium | reverse complement strand
ATCCTTTACTTTTCCTCAGACTATGACAACGTCAGCGATTAGTAAGTGTACTACCTCTTCTTTCTCGACTACTAGACGGATAAGAACGCCACCTTGCCGGATACGAACGCCACTTCCGTTTCCGATGAAAACGAAAGTGTGATTCCTGCCCCGGTTCATCCGCCCGTCGTGAGAACCTTGTCCCCAGTCGAGGAGTCAAACGGCACGCTTCGTCTGCAGGGCAAAGTGATGACCCAAGGCAGTTCTCCCGTGACGGAGGTCGGGTTCCTCCTGTCCCCTTTCCTATCTCTCGATTCCCAGAATCCGGACGTCATTCGACTGGAAGGATTTCTCGATCAAGACACCTTCGGCGCGGGCAGGGAAACGGCGGAACTAGGAAACGTCTTTTACTATCAGGCGTTCGCCAGGAATGCAGCGGGCGAAAGCGTCGGGAGCAAGAGACGGTTCGTCCAGCGCGAGACAGACACCCCCAGATGGATAATTAATGCGGAGGATGTCGGGAATGGTTGGCTTCATTCGCCGTGGTTCGGAAACTTTTACGAGACCCGGACCCCATGGCTGTTCCATGCAGAACTGGGATGGCTCTATGCGGTGGACGACGGAACCGGCAACGGCTGGTTCTGGCGGGAGGGGCAAGGCTGGCTCTGGACCGGCAAGGGCTTGTATCCGCACCTGTATCGCCATCACGACCAAGCATGGCTTTACTTCCTCAAGCGAAAGAATGGCAAAGCCCGTTTCTACAACTACGCCACCGGCAAGGTAGAGTAGAATCCCGAAAGTCACTGGGAGGAAATAGAAAAAATGCTTTTTTCTAGGCCAGTAGTTCCGGATGACCCGCCCCGCCTCCGCCGGGAGTAAGCAAGAGAAGGCGATCGCCGGGGAAGACCTCGAGTTTGGCGACGGCGGGCAACGTTTCGCGAGAACCGTTCGCTCGGATCAGGACTTGTTGTCCGGGTTGACCTGGTTCGCCTCCTGCGATGCCCTCGGGACCCTCGTTTCGGCGCTGGGTGAGAAGGGATACGGACATGGGTTCCTCGAAGAGGTATTCGCGCTCCACGCCCGCGCCCCCGGACCAGCTCCCGGAACCGCCCGAACCTTCACGCAACCGAAAGCGCTCGAGACGAACGGGTTGGCGAAGCTCGAGAATCTCGGGATCGGTGATGGCGGTGTTGGTCATGTGAACGTGTACGCCCGAGGTTCCGTCGAAACCAAGGCCGGCCCCTGCGCCGCCCGCGACGGTCTCGTAGTGACTGCGGAAGGAATCTCCGAAGATGACGTTGTTCATGGTACCCTGCGAACATGCGACGCGGGCGAAGGCGAGAAGAAGGGTGTCGACGAGACGTTGACTGACCTCGACGTTGCCACCTGCGACCGCGGGAGCCTCTGCGGGATTTTCGGGGAAGTGAGGGGCAAGCAGACTGTCCTCGGGAAAGACGATATCGACGGGTTCCAAGAAGCCTTCGTTGAGGGGAACGTCACGCTCGGCAAGCAACCGGAGGACATAGACGATTGCACTGCGAACGATGGCTGCGGTGGCGTTGAGGTTGCCGGAATGACGAGGGGAAGTTCCCGTAAAATCGAAGGTTGCTCTGGCGTCTCGAATGGCAACTGTGAGCACGATGGGTGAACCGTCGTCAAGAAATTGCTCCGAGCGCAACTCAACCTCACCAAGATTCCCGAGAAATTCTCGACAAATGCGGGAAGCGCGTTCTCGAAGCATGCCCATGTGCTCGGCAATGGTCGACGCTCCGTACTCACTAGCTAAGCCGGAAAGGGCCTGAACGCCGCGACGAGCGGCCGCGACTTGAGCGAGAAGGTCCGCGAGGTTTTCATCCGGAAGTCGAGAAGGCCAAGGTCCTTTGCGAAAAAGGTCCTCCACTTGCTCCAGACGGGATTCGTCTGCTCGAAAAATATAGGTGGGAGGAATGACGATACCTTCCTCCGCAAGGTTGCGAGCCTCAGGCGGCATGGAACCTGGGCGAACGCCCCCGATCTCAGCATGGTGAGCACGGTTGGCAACATAGGCGAACAGGTTTCCGGCATCGTCATAAACGGGAGCTAGAACGGTGACGTCCGGTAGGTGAGATCCGCCAAACCCGGGATGATTTGAGACGACAACGTCGCCCCTCTCCAGGGGTAGCTCCCGAGCAATTTCACGAACGCAAAGACCCAAGGCCCCCAAATGAACGGGCACGTGCGGGGCATTGGCGGTGAGGTTTCCCTCGCCATCGAGCAAGGCGCAGGAAAAATCCAGACGTTCCTTGACGTTCGTAGATACAGCCGTGCGCTCAAGTTGTCCCCCCATCTCCTCGACGAGTGTCAGGAACCGATTGGCGAAGAGCTCGCGAACTGCGACGACACTACCGGTTTCAGGAATGGGGATTGAGGATGCCTTGCTCGCGGAAATCTTTTCCATGAGAACGCTTCCCTTGTTCCCCATTCTGCCACGCCATCCTGATTCAACGACAAGTGTTCCAAAGGAGTCGGGAATCAATGCAGGACCTTCGAATATAGCGCCGGGTTCGAGAGATTCTCTCAAGCAAAGACTCAGGTCGGCAGAACCCGAAAAAGCTTTCGTCGACGAATTGCTTTCGGGAAAAGCCTCGGGTTCCTCGGGCTCGACCGCGATGGAAGCGATCACGCGAAGGGACACTATCTCGAGCGGACGGTTTGCGGGAACGTAACCGAAAATCTCTCGGTATCTTTCCTTAAAGAGATTGGGAAGGTCGGCTTGTTCTTGATAATCAATCTCAAGGGGCGACTCCTGACCAACATATCGAAGAAAAGCGATCTTTCGACGAACTTGTCCACCCGGAGCCTCGAGTTCCAGGGCGGCAAGGGCCTCACGTTCAAGCTCTTCCTCAAGGTTCGCCAAGTCGACGGCATCCAGAAGAGAAAGAACTTGTCGATCGGCGAAACGTTCGAGGACGGCTCTTGAAAGACCGTAGGCGCTTAGGAGGCCCGCATCGGCGGGAGACAGGATTCGAGTGATACCGAGCTTTTCGGCGACGCCACAGGCATGTTGTCCTCCCGCTCCGCCAAATGCGACGAGACAATACTCGGCAGGATCATATCCTTCCCGAACGGAGACCTTGCGGATCGCCCCCGCCATGACGTCGTTGGCGACTTCCAAGAAACCCAGAAGCGTTTCATCCCGAGACCGATCTGCAACATCGAGGATTCCCTGAAGACGCCGCTCGGCTTCTCGGGGAAAAACAGGGGTGGCGAAATGCTCGGGAGAAAGGCGACCGAGAAGAAGGTTGACGTCGGTCAAACAGAGGGGACCACCAAATCCATAGCAGGCAGGACCGGGATGGGCTCCCGCGCTTTCGGGACCAACCGCCAACAAGTCCCCGTCCAGACGACAAACGGAACCTCCACCCGCCGCAACCGTCTCGATCTTGAGCGAGGGTGCGGAAACAAGAGCCAAGCCAACCTCGTGGCGATCGTGATAGTCGAAGTCACCATCAAAACGTGAAACGTCTGCGGAAGTTCCCCCCATGTCGAGAGCGATCACCTGCTCCAAGCCGGCACGTCTGGCTACCGCGGCGGCACCGACCACACCCCCGGCGGGTCCGCTGAGGAGGCTGTCTATGGAGCGGTATGATTCCTTGCCCACGAGCCCGCCCGCACTGGTCATGACTTGGAGAGAACCTCCACCCAAGTCAACGAACACTTTGTTCAAGTAGTCCCGCAAAACCGGGTCCAGATAAGCCTCGCCCACGGCGGATTCCGCCCGTGGAAGCCACTTGGCGAAAGGTCGGATTTCGGCGGAAGCCGTGACTACGGAAAATCCTTCTTCTCTGAGAAATGCGCACAAGGCTTCCTCGTGAACCGGGTTGAGGTAGGAATGAATCAAGGAGACGGCGGCAACCCGACGTCCATTAGCCTTAAGTGCGTTAACGGAGTCACGCAGGGAATCGAGATCCAAAGCCTCGATCACGGAGCCGGATCGGTCAATTCGTTCCGGAACCTGGACGACCTCCGCATGCAGTGGCTTGCGTTTGCGAGGGCAAAGATCGAAGAGCCCGAGGCGTCGCTGGTCGCCGATGCGAAGAAGGTCTCGAAATCCGCGAGTGACAAAGAAGACGGGCGCAATTCCCTTGCCCTCGAGTAGTGCGTTTGTGCAGCGTGTGGTGGCCAACCTCATTGACACGCTTAAGGCGGCTAGCTCTCGACCGATTGAGGACAACGCAAGCCGGGCAGCAAGAATGGGAGCCTCAAGCCTCGAATCAAGCTCCAGAGCCTCCCCCTCTTCGGGAGCGAAGGGCAAATTCTTGGTCAATGATAGCTTTCGGGTAGAGGCCTGATAGGAGGAAATACGAACCATGAAGTCAGGGTGTCCCGAGAACCGGACGGCGAAACCGACGAGAAAATTATCGGGTGCCTCCCATGGAGCCTCGACCTGAATTTCATCAGGACCGAAAGCTTTGCGAAAGACGGCGGGCAAGGTGCCTCTAGACGTGGCTTTCGCCCGCAAGATGGAACCGTCGGGAACCTCCACGATGCAATCGGTGAAGGTGCCGCCGGTATCGACGTGGATGCGCCACGTCTGCTCACTTATATCGGTCATCAAGAGGCAATCAGGCGATCGAGGGACCATTTCGCCAAGACTCGAGAAAGGCGAGGTAGGTCTCGGGCAGACCAATTTGGCGTGCCCCTTCAATTACTGTATCGGCATAGGTGATGGAGGGTACACCCGTCGTCTCATCGGTGGCTCGATAAGCGATCGAGCATATTTGTTCCTCTGAATCGTGACCCATGAGATCGCAATCCACACGTCGGTAATAATCACCTGCAACCCCCTCGTAACGGTCGAGAATCTCCCAGTGATGTTCAGTTAGCTCCCACAGACACCCGAGGGTCTCGGCGGAGGGATCGTCAACGGCGGTGACGTAACCACGCCCGTTGATGATGAAACGCCAGCCCGGCTTGCGGGCAAGGCCGACCATTCTCGCGCCGGGGCAACGATCAGCCATCTGCCCGAGATTCATGTTCGAGCCATAGGCGAAGTAGGGAACATCCATGATGTCGGAAATCGTGAGGGCGGGCATGTTGTTGGCAATGGGAAAAGACCGCCGTGCTTTCGACTTGAAAGAAGAGGCAAAATCGCCATGCTGTTCTTCTTGCGTTAGAGGCACTACCACAAGAAGAGCCTCCTCGGTGTTCCCCAATCCAAACCAAATAGGTAACGAACGGGACGAAACGGCGCCCTCGGCCTCGGCTGAGACGCGGTCCTGCAAGCGCAAGACCCACGGACCGAGAAAACAAAAGATCACAACATGTCCGAAAACATCGACAAGCAAAGTATAATCGAGGAAAACCGAACCCATGAGAAAGACACGGGATCGGGTGAAGTACAAATCGCCCTGCTTACGGCCCGCATTGCGCACCTGACCGAGCACCTCAAGACCAACCGAAAGGATTTTCATTCTAGACGGGGTCTGCTCATGATGGCTGCGAGGCGTCGCAAGTTGCTGGATTACCTGAAACGCAAAAACCTCGACGGGTACCAAGCCCTCGTCCAGAAGTTGGGCCTCCGCCGCTAAGGCGAACGCAACCCCTGCCCCAAGCCTTCGAGAATCGACGCCCGCAGTGGCTAAGGATTTCAAGGAAGGGCAAAACCGATCCAAAGCCATTAGGCGATCACGTCCTACAAGCAAGGATCGAAACCAAAAGGGAGCAGAGACCAACTGACGGGAGAGGCAGAAGCAAGTAAGACAATAAAGACAAAACCAAATAAAGAAGAAGTACAAAAGAAGATGAAACAGAAGCATAACGTAACAGCCGAGAAGCTCGGCATCAACATCTCCACCGGCACCTTGGCCGGTCTCGCCCGCGGGGCCGTCACGATCAGCTTGGGAGAAACAATCTTGTTCGTCTCGGCCACCGCCGCGTCGACTCTGCGACCCGACCAGAACTGGTTTCCGCTTACCGTGGATTACCGGGAGAAGTTCTCCTCCGCCGGAAGATTCCCGGGCGGGTACTTCAAACGCGAAGGTCGGCCGAGCGAGAAAGAAATCCTTACCTCTCGACTTTGCGACCGCCCCCTGCGACCGCTCTTTCCCAAGGGCTTCATGAACGAAGTCCAGATCATAGGCTACCTGCTTTCCACCGACCAAGTGAACGAGGCCGACGTCCTGATGGTGAACGGGGCCTCCGCCGCCCTCATGATTTCAGACGTTCCTTGGAACGGTCCAGTGGGATGCGTGCGCCTCGGCGAACTCGACGGCGAATTCGTGGTCAATCCGAACAACGAGCAAATGTACGACTCCACCCTCGACCTCATCTACGTGGGGAACGATAAGGAGATGCTGATGATCGAGGGTTCGGCCGACCAAATGCCAGAGGATCGATTCGTGGAAGCTCTGGAATACGCCCACGAGGCGATCCAGGAAATAATCGCCGCCCAACGCGAACTGGCCAATCTTTGCGCCAAGGCGAAAAAGGAATTCGACTTGATCAAGGCACCCGACGCAGTTCTTGAAATCTGCCGCGATGTTACGGGCGACCGCTTGGAGGAAGCTATTTTTGCGGACTCCAGGCAGGAGCGTCAGGAAGCCGTCGACATCATCAAGGAAGAAGCCGATA
The DNA here is from genome assembly GCA_964637065.1 of uncultured Puniceicoccaceae bacterium. Taxonomy (GTDB): domain Bacteria; phylum Verrucomicrobiota; class Verrucomicrobiia; order Opitutales; family Seribacteraceae. Next base: position 16,471 of record CAZWTI010000286.1, on the reverse strand, counting down.
AGGCATGCGAGGAAAAGCTGGGGGAAGACTACGACTCGAACCATGTGCGAATGGCCTTCGAGGTCATCCAGGAAGACGTATACCGCGACAACATTCTCGAACGCGGCAAGCGAGCCGACAGTCGCCAGCCGGCGGACCTGCGAGAAGTAACCTGCGAGACGGGCGTGCTGCCCCGCGTACACGGGTCGGCCATCTTCACGCGCGGCGAAACCCAAGCGCTTGTCCTTACGACTCTCGGCACTAGCCGCGACGTTCAGGATCTCGACGGCCTCACGGGAGGAGCCACGGCCAAGTCCTTCACCCTGCACTACAACTTCCCTCCCTTCTCGGTAGGAGAAGCGGGACGATTCGGCTTCACCAGTCGCCGCGAAATCGGACACGGCGCCCTCGCCGAGCGTTCGGTGCTGCCCGTGCTTCCGCCGGAGGACGAATTCCCATATGCCATTAGACTGGTGTCGGAGGTCATGTCCTCGAACGGTTCCACGTCCATGGCCAGCGTTTGCGGGGGTTCCCTCGCCCTGATGGATGCCGGCGTGCCCATCACCGACCACGTCGCGGGCATTTCCACCGGACTCGTCTCCCAAAGCGACGACGAGGGCAACATCTCTAAATACGTCATCCTGACCGACATCATCGGGGCCGAGGACCACTTCGGAGACATGGACTTCAAGGTATGCGGCACCCGCAAGGGCGTGACCGGCTTTCAACTCGACCTCAAGATTCACGGCCTGCCCTTCTCCATTGCGAAGGAAGCCGTGAAGCAGGTAACCGAGGCCCGCCACCAGATTCTCGACGTCATGGAAGCCTCCCAAGCTTCCCCGCGTAACGAATTGCGCGAACACGCCCCCCAGATCGAGATCATCCAGATCGACCCCGAGAAGATCGGCGCCCTCATCGGTCCCGGCGGCAAGAACATCCGCCGCATCACCGAGGTCACCGGAGCCAGTATCGACATCGACGAGGACAACAGCGGCAAGGTGCGCGTATACGCCAGAGACCGCGAGGCCATGGAACGGGCCAAGCAGGAAATCGACGTCGTCACGGGCGAAATCGAGGTAGGCAAGACCTATCGCGGCATCGTGCGCGGCGTAAAGGATTTCGGCGTCTTCGTGGAATGCCTGCCGGGCAAGGAAGGCCTGGTTCACGTCTCCGAGATGGCCGACTTTCGGGTAAACCATCCCGAGGACATCTGCAAGCTGGGCGACGAACTCGTCGTCAAGTGCATCGCCACCGACGAGAGGGGCCGCGTAAAGCTCAGCCGTCGGGCCGCCATGGAGGAGCAGCAGGCGAAACAGGCAGAGGACACCCCCGCCGAACAACCTGCGGAGCAACAGCCGACACAGGCAGAGGACACCCCCTCTGAACAACCTGCGGAGCAGCAGCCGGCACAGGAAGAGGATGCCCCTGCGGAACAACCCGAGGCGAACCCTGAGGCTTCGGAATCCGCCGACGAATCCTGATTCGCCGAGAAAGAAGGAATCCCTTCCGCTCCGGACGCCTCCGCAGGAAACTTGCGGGGGCGTCCAGGCATCGGGGCAAACAAGGCTGACATGACCTCTCGACCGCTCGCGCTCCTTTCGAACGACGACGGCTTCGACTCGCTCTTCCTGCTCGAGCTTGCCGAGGCGGCCGCCTCAGTCTTTGAGATAGTCGTCTGCGCACCCGCCGAGGAGCAAAGCTGGATCGGCCACGCCATCAGTCGCCGAAACCGCCTCGTCCCCGAACCCGTCGAGGGTTTTCCGGGGACGGCCCACAAGCTGCACGGCACTCCCGCCGACTGCGTGAACTTCGCCCTCGGCCACCTCGTCCCGCGAAAGCCCGACGTCGTGCTCTCGGGCATCAACCTCGGCTACAACATCACTCTCCCCATGGTCCTATCCTCAGGCACCGTCGGGGCCGCTCTGGAGGGAGCCCTAAGCGGCATCCGCTCAGTGGCAGCCAGCATGTCTCTGCCCGTGGAAACCTTCGAGGAAATCCGCGACGAAAAGGGTCGCGTCGAGGGTCAGCTGCTCGACTCCCTCAGGGAAAGCGCCCGCCGCGCCGTCGCGTTTGCCCTCGATCTCTGCTCCCGTCCGACCGAAAAAGGCCTCGTCGTCCACAACCTCAACTTCCCCGAGGACGCCACCGCGGAAACCGAGCTGGTCGAGGCCTTTCCCGACGATCTTCGCCTCGGCAGCCTCTTTCAACCCGTCGACGACAGCCCCGGCTACCAACTCGAATACCGCACCGAGTGGCTTGACCGGGCGACCCCCGCTCCGGGATCGGACCTCGCCGCCCTCCGACAATCCAAGGCCAGCGCGGCCCGCCTCGACTTCGCCGCCATTCGGAACGCAAAAAATCCTTGAGGAAGCTCCCCGGGACCATTACTCAAGTCATCCGATATGCTGCATAAGTTCTTCCAGTGGCGATACCGTATGAGGAGGCCGGGCTCCAACCCGCTCTACAGGAAGATCGACGGGCGCTCCAAGGAACGCGACCTCATTCACTACTTTCAGGAGTTCGGCGACTATGACTCAGCCAACTCGCATAGGTCGCGCTGGTTGCTCAAGGGGATATCGAAAATCGCCTCCCTCATCGTCGTGCTGGCGCTCGCCGTCTGGTTCGCCTACGAGAGCTACCACGGCCTCCTGATCTACGACTGAAGTCACCTCGTTGACTGAGGGTCGAATCGAGGCGGCATTTGGCTTGCCTGACCAGTCGAACTCTGTTGTACTTGTTGGTTCTCTCAAATTTCCTGAAGAAGATGAAGAAGACGCACAAAGGCATTTCCAAGCGTTTCAAGGTAACGGGCACGGGCAAGGTCACGCACCGCAAACCCGGGCAACGTCACCTGCGCCGCAAGCGTACGGTGAAACAAATTCGCGCCGGACGCCAAGATCAAGCACTCTCGAAGAGCATGGCTCGCCGAGTGCTTCGCGCCATTGGTTAGCGCCTTCGTCGATCATTCGTTAAGCCGGAAGGACAAAAAAGATGCCACGCGCACGCAACGCTCCAGCCACTCGCAAACGTCGCAAGAAGGTCCTGAAGAAAGCCAAGGGCTACTTCGGCAACAAGTCACGTCTCTTCCGTTATGCGAAGGACGCAGTGGAAAGGGCTGAGAAGTATGCCTATCGGGATCGCCGCAAGAAGAAGAGCGAATTTCGCAAACTCTGGATTGTACGCATCAACGCCGCCTGCCGAGCGGAAGGCCTGCGTTACGGCCAGTTTATCAACGGTCTGAGCAAGGCCGGCATCGAGTTGAACCGCAAGGTGCTCTCCGAACTCGCCATCCACGAACCGGACGCGTTCAAGGAACTGGTGGGCAAGGCCAAGGTCGCCTTGGAAGCCTAAGGCCCAACGGCCGCCTTTCGGCGTGGAGGAGCAACTCCAAGCCATCCTCGCGGAAACCGAGGATTCCATCACCACAGTAAAAGCTCGCCCTGAGCTCGATCAACTGAAGGCGGCCATCCTCGGGACCAACGGGAAGCTGACTGTACTCATGAAGGGCATCGGTTCCCTCCCGCAGGAGGAACGACCCATCTTCGGCCAGTCGGTAAACAAGACCAAGAAGAGCTTGGAAGAGCTGTTTAGGCAAGCCACCGCCTGCATCGAGAGTTCCGAGGATGCCGCCTCTCTAGGGGATTCAGTGGACGTCACCCTGCCGCCGCCCGGCGATTACGTCGGCGGGCTTCACCCATTGACTCAAACGAAGCGGCGCATCGTCTCCATCTTTCGACAAATAGGCTTTACCGTTGCCGAGGCCACGGAGGTGGAGACCGAATGGTTCTGCTTCGATGCGCTGAACACTCCCGAGGACCACCCGGCCCGAGACGAACAGGATACGCTTTATTTTCCGGCAGAGACCCGGTTCGGCAACGTCGCTCGCAAGATGGATGAGGCCCACGTGCTGCGTACGCACACTTCCTCCGTCCAGATTCGCACCATGCTGCGCGAGACTCCGCCAATACGCGTGATTGCGCCGGGACGTTGCTTCCGCAGGGACACGGTGGACGCCACCCACAGCGCGAACTTTCACCAGACGGAAGGCCTGTACGTTAACCGCAAGGTGACGATCAAGGACCTCAAGGCCGTCCTCGACCACTTGGTCCGCGAACTCTTTGGGGAGGAGGTGAAGACGCGTCTGCGTCCCAGTTTCTTCCCCTTCACGGAACCCAGTTTCGAGGTGGATCTGTTCACCCCGAACCTCGGTCGGCTGAGCAACAAGTGGATTGAAATCATGGGTTGCGGCATGGTCGATCCCAACGTTTTCGCAAACGTCGATCTCGATCCCGAGGAATGGACCGGATACGCATTCGGCCTCGGCGTAGAGCGCGTGGCCATGATGCTCCACGGCATCGACGACATTCGTCACTTCTACCAGAACGACCTGCGCTTCCTAGGTCAGTTCGGAACCTGATGAAGGTAAGCATCGAATGGCTTAGGGAGTACGTCGAGGTGGATGCGTCGACGGAAGAACTCATCGACGTATTCCCCATGCTCGGGATGGAGGTGGAGAATGTCGAGGCGGGTGGACCGCCACCATTGGATAAAGTGGTGGTGGGCGAGGTGATTAGCCGGGAGCAACATCCCGAAGCCGACCGCCTGAGCGTTTGCAAGGTGAAGGTCGGCGAGGATTTGCCCGAGGCCAACATCGTCTGCGGAGCCACCAATTTCCAGCCCGGCGACCGGGTTCCCGTGGCCTTGCCCGGAGCCAAACTGCCCGGAGGTTTCAAGATCAAGAAGTCGAAGCTGCGGGGAGTAACCTCCGAAGGCATGATGTGCAGCGCAAAGGAGCTCGATATCGGTGATGACCATGAAGGCCTGCTTATCCTTGAGGACCGCCCCGATATAGGCCTCCCAATAAACGAAGCGATCATCGATTCCGACGTCGTCTTCGATCTAGAACTCACCGCCAACCGGGGGGATTGCCTCGGTCACTTCGGCGTGGCCCGCGAAATGGCCGCGCGTTACGAAAAGGAATTGAAGTTGCCGGAACTAAAGGCCGACGCCCCCACCCTTTCCGAACCCTCCGGGGAAAATTTGCTGAGGAAAGTTTCCATCGAGAGCAAGAACTGCGGGCTTTACCTCGTCTGGTGCATCAAGGGCGTGAAGGTTAACCCCAGCCCGGACTGGTTGCGAGAGCGTCTCGAAAGCGTGGGACTCCGTTCCATAAACAACGTCGTCGACGTTACGAACTACGTCCTGATGGAGACTGGCCAGCCCCTCCATGCCTTCGACGCCAAGAAAATCGGCGGTTCCGAAATCCTCGTGAGAGACGCTCGCGACGGCGAGCAGATCGTGACCCTTGACGAGGTTCAAAGAACACTCGACCCAACCATGATGGTCATCGCGGATGCCGATAAACCACTAGTGGTGGCCGGCGTGATGGGAAGCGTTGACGCCGAAGTCGACAATTCAACCGTCGACGTCGTGATCGAGGCCGCCTGGTTCGCGCCCGGCAACGTAAGGGCTACCTCCCGAAAACTCGGCCTGAGCTCGGACAGTTCTCAACGCTTCACTCGAGACGTGGACCCTCAGTTCACGCGCCATGCAGCTCGACGAGCAGTCGACCTGATCATCGAGGTCGCGGGCGGCGAACTCGTCAACGAGGAGGTAAAGGTCGGAGAACCTCCGCGAGGGGATCGTTCCATCAACGTCGACACCGAATTCGTGAGAGAGACTTGCGGGTACGAAGCCACCGACGAGGAAATCGACGATGCATGGAGACGTCTCGGCTTTACCGTGGAGACTACGGCTGAGCATTCCCGCAGGGTCACCGTCCCCAGCTTCCGATCAGAGGTGGACAGGCCCATCGACCTCGTGGAGGAATTCGTTCGCATGCACGGCACCGGCAAGATAGCTGCGGGTACCGTCACCTCCCAAGCGATCTCGCGAAACGACTCGCCCCTCTACATCTTCGACGAACGCGCCGCCGATTCCCTCGTCGGCTTGGGATTCCGCGAATGCTGTCACTACAGCCTGCGGGACGGAAAGGAAATAGAGGCTTGGCACGGCAAGGAAACTCTCGATTCACTCGCCTTGGCAAACCCGCTCACCTCCGAGCACACGCACCTTCGAGCCTCGCTCATCCCGGGACTGATTGAGGCACTTGCCCACAATCAGCGAAACCACAATGATCTTCGACGCGTCTTCGAAACCGGAAGAGTTCTGCGGCCCGGACCAAAGGGAGTCGTGGAACTACTTGGAGTAGCCTTTGCCATCTTGACGAAACCGACCGCCCGCGAATGGAAGCCAGAAATGGCTCCCGACTTTCACGAGGCCAAGCGATGCGCCAATCACCTCCTTGCAGCAACCGGCCTTGCGATGCCGAAGGGAGGGCTGCAGTCACTCGAGGACTCGACCGCATGGCAGGAAGATCACGCCGCCGTCGCCGGAAAAGTTAACCAAAATCGCGTCGAGGTGACCATGGGCTTCTGCAACCTCTCACTGACTCGCGAGAAGGGCGTTTCGGGTCCGATACTCGCATGCGAACTTTTGGTGGATTCCGTGGCGCTCGGCAGAAAGACCAAAAGCGCAAAGTTCCGGGCATTTGGTTCCTTCCCGCCCACTCTCAAGGATATTGCGCTCGTCGTTGACTCCGACGTTCCCGCCGAGGAGGTGCGCACGGCGGTCGAGCAAGCCGCCGAAGAAGCTGCAGGTGATCAATTCGGCGTAGACGCCGTCACTATCTTCGACGTCTTTTCGGGAGAAGGCTTGGAAGCGGGGAAGAAAAGCATTGCCTGCGCCATTCGTTTCCGGTCCGAAGGTCGAACCTTGGAAGACAAGGAGGTGAACGCCGCCTTCGATGAAACGCAACGAATCCTCGCCGATACAACCTCCTTTTCCCTACGCTCCTGAGGCAGTGAAAACCAAGACACCTCCGAAATGAGCGAAACACCCGAACTGGACGTCGACTACGTCGCCAATCTAGCCCGCATCGAGCTGACCGATGAGGAGAAGGAAAAGTTCCGCTCCCAGTTCGGGGACATCCTGAAGTACTTCGAGAAGTTGAATCAAGTGGACGTCGAGGGCGTGGAGCCCACCGCTCATGCCTTTGCCCGCCACAACGTCTGGGACGAGGACGAGGTTCGCCCGGGCTTCACTGCCGACGAAGCCCTGTCCAACGCCCCCGCAAGACGGCACGACCAAGTCGTCGTTCCGCGCGTCATAGAGGAATAAGGAAGAAATCGTCTTCATGTCGGAAGATCTTCACGAGAAAACCGCCGCGGAATTGGGAGACGCTCTCGCAAAGGGGGAGACTTCGGCCGTGGAAGTCGCCGAAGCCTTCATCGCGAGGACGACGACCGTGGACGAGAAGGTCCACGCCTTCCTATACCGTGACGATGCGGACTTTCTAGAGCAAGCGGCAGCTTCCGACGAGAGACGCTCGAGTGGGGAATCCCTAGGTCCGCTCGACGGCGTGCCGGTGGGCCTCAAGGACGTCATATGCGCAAAGGGTCAACCTCTTACCGCGGCAAGTCGAATTCTGGAGAACTACGTCTCCCCCTACGACGCCACCTCAACCATCCGTCTCAAGGAAGCGGGGGCCCTCGTTTGGGGACGTCTGAACCTGGACGAGTTCGCCATGGGCTCCTCTACGGAAAACTCTGCGTTCGGGGCGACCAACAACCCTTGGGACCTTGATTGCGTACCGGGCGGAAGCAGCGGCGGAAGCGCCGCCGCCGTGGCCGCTCGCGAAGTCCCCCTAAGCTTGGGCTCCGACACAGGGGGCTCCATTAGGCAACCCGCCTCGCTCTGCGGCGTAGTGGGCATGAAACCGACGTACGGCATGGTCTCCCGTTACGGCTTGGCCGCCTTCGCTTCGTCTCTCGACCAAATCGGACCCTTTGCCCAAACTGTCGAGGACGCCGCCATCCTGCTGCAGGTAGTCTCGGGACACGATCCCCTCGACTCAACCAGCTACCCCACCGAAGTTCCCGACTACTCTGCCGCGCTCAGTGAGAAACTCTCCCCGAAGAAGATCGGCTTGCCGAAGGAATTTCTCGGCGAAGGAATCGACGAAGACGTCCGCAGTCGCATCGACGAGGCCATCGAATTCTTCCGTTCCGAGGGACACGAAATCGTGGAGATCTCACTTCCCACCACCGACTTGGCCGTTCCCGTCTACTACCTGATCGCGACCGCCGAAGCCTCCTCCAACCTCGCTCGCTACGACGGCATTCGCTACACCCGACGGAGCGAGCGGGCGGAGAACGCCGTCGACGTATACGCCAAGAGTCGAGGCGAAGGCTTCGGAGAGGAAGTGAAGAGGCGCTGCATCCTCGGAGCATACGCCCTGAGCAGCGGCTACTATGATGCCTATTACCTTCGAGCCCAGAAGACGCGCACCCTCATCCGCCGCGACTTTGAAAAAGCCTTCGAGAAGGTTGATGCAATCCTCACGCCCACCTCCCCCACCTCCGCCTTCAAGCAGGGCGAGCGAAGTGAGAATCCCATCGCGATGTACCTCAGCGACGTATTCACGATCTCGGTCAACTTGGCCGGCATCCCCGCCGTTTCCGTCCCCTGCGGCTTCACCAAAGCCGGCCTTCCGGTCGGCCTTCAAGTGATCGGCCAAGCATTCAGGGAATCGGAAATGCTTGCCGTGGCCCACGCCTACGACTCCGTCCATGCGTTCGGTCGCAGGTCTCCGGAACTCTAAAGGAGAACACCGGCGCGCCATGGAATACGAAGCGGTCATCGGTCTGGAAGTCCACGTACAGGCGGACACCAAGTCCAAGATGTTCACACGGGTTGGTCGTGGCTTCGGCCTTCCTCCAAACACACTGACCGACCCCGTCGTTCTCGGACTTCCGGGCGCCCTTCCGGTGATGAACTTGGAGGCGATCGAGAAATCCATCAAGGTGGGTCTGCTTCTAAACTGTGAAATAGCCAAGGTCTGCAAGTGGGACAGGAAGAACTACTTCTATCCCGACATGCCCAAGAACTACCAGATTTCACAGTTCGACCAACCGATTTGCATCGGAGGAGAAGTCGAAATCGAAATGCCCGGGGAAAGCCCTACCGAACTCGGTCCACACCGCAAGGTCAAGTTGACCAGGATTCATCTGGAAGAAGACGTGGGGAAATTGACGCACGTTGAGAACGACAGCCTCGTCGACTTTAATCGAGCGGGCTCGCCACTACTCGAAATCGTCTCGGAACCCGACCTGTTCTCTCCGGAGGAAGTCTTCGCCTATCTCACCTCTCTACGCAATTCTCTCGTCTATGCCGGCATTTCCGACTGCGACATGGAGAAGGGCCAACTGCGTTGCGACGCAAACGTAAGCATAAGGCCGGTCGGTTCCGAAAAGCTGGGCACGAAGGTCGAGTTAAAGAACCTGAACACCATTTCCGGCGTGCGCAACGGAGTGGAATACGAGATCAATCGACAAACCTCCGTACTCCAAGAAGGAGGCGCACTCGTTCAGGAGACTCGTCGCTGGAACCCCGAGCAACGTTACACCACGCCAATGCGAACCAAGGAAATGGCCCATGACTATCGCTATCTTCCCGATCCTGACCTCATGCCTGTTCGTATCGACGACGAATGGATCGAACGCCTGCGCGGGCATATTCCTGAGATGCCTTTCGACAAGCAGCGACGTTTTCTGAAAGAATACGGTCTGCCCTATACGGCAACCTCGGCATTGTGTCCCGACAAATCCCTCTGCGATTTCTTCGAGGCTACGACCCAAGAATGCGGCAAACCCCAAAAAGCCGCCAACTGGATCGTCAACGATCTCCTTCGAGAACTAGCCGATGCGGGAGAGAACGGTTCCCTGCCGCTTGAGGCTTCAAAGGTATCTCACGCCAACATCTCCGAACTCGTCTCCCTCGTGGAAGAAGGCTCCATATCGAGCAATATCGCAAAGGAGATCTTTCCAACGATCTTCGCCACGGGCAAAATGCCGACGACAATCATCGAGGAAAAGGGGCTGAAGCAAACTTCCGACTCAAGTGAAATCGAGGCTCTATGCGCTCAAGCCATCGAGAACGATCCGGAATGCGTGGAAAAATTCCGTTCCGGTAAGGAAGGGGCCATCAATGCGCTCAAGGGTTTCGTAATGAAGGCAACGCGTGGACAAGCCAACCCCAAGATGGTCGATGAAATTCTACGGAGGCTACTGAATTCCTGAAAACTTGAGCTGAACGAGAAAAAACTGCCCGAACCCCCAATTGAGATTCAGTCTCAAAAAGCCTTGACCGGGATGGAAACTTGGGAGATTTTACGCGTATCGGCGCTTCGAACGTCCGGTGATTTCTTTTAGTTATGTTCCGAATTAATATACGGGTCGGCATATGTTTCTCGGCCTTCTGTTGCTCGATTGCTTTAGCGCAGACTTCGGTGAAGGAGACACGGAAGCTCTTGGGCGAGTGGGTAGAAGCCGAAAAGCTGATCTCCGAGGAGTCAACCTCATGGAAGACGGAGAAGGCAACATTGCAGGACTTGTCCGCAGCCCTTCGGGCAGAAATCAAACAGCTTGACGCAAACCTGGCCAAATCTGACGAGGAAGCCGCAGGCGTTTCCAATCAACGAAGGCAACTCAACGAACGAAGGATCGCCGCCGAGGACGCCGCAAAGAGCGTGGGCGCGGGACTGACTCAACTTGAACGGGAACTTAAGCTCGCCTTGGACTCCTTTCCCACTCCACTGCTCAATCGTCTTTCTTCCTTCCGCGAAAAACTGTTTGACGCAGAAAGACAAAAAGCAATGACCTTGCGGGACAGGCTCGAGACTTGCACAGCCATTCTCCAGTCCGCTCAGATTTTTCACAAGTCGGTTAATCTGGAGAGACAGGAGTTCAGTCTCGACGACGGGCAATCCCGTGAATTTCACGTCCTCTACTTCGGCATGTCCATAGCCTACTTCGTGAACGATTCGGGAACTGTCGCCGGCTACGGAGCTCCGGCCAAGAAAGGTTGGCAATGGAAGCGCAAAGATGGGTTGGCCGACGAGATTCGCCGGGGAGTAGCCATCCGAAACAAACGCGCACTTCCGGCCTTCCTCCGACTTCCCATTCCCGTACGGGAACAAAAATCTCCGAAGGATAAGGAATGAAACGTCTGGCGGCAGCTTGCCTTATCTTGCTGGGGTCAAGTTTCACCCACGCAGTCGATCTTGCCGAGGTCCGAACCGGGGCCAAGCGCGACTTGGAGAACGCCCTTGGCCGCCTGGCCAAATTGCGGGAGGAGGTGGAGAAAGAAAAGACGCCAATTGTCCGTGAAGCGAACGCATTGGAAAGAGAGGCCAGCCAGAAGAGGGAGGAGTTCGACCACCGGCTACGGCTACGCGACAATCGTGAAGCCAGTCTATTCGAGCTGAGACGGGATGTGGAAGAGGCGGAATCAAGCCTATCGGGAATCCTCGGCCTTTTGCGCGACTACGCCCGAAGTTGGCGCAACGGCTTGTCTACCCCGGAACAGGCGCACCTTGCGGAAAATCTCTCCCAAGCTCTCACCAAGCCGAGCGACAAGACATCCACAGCCGAAGAGCTTGCCGCATCCCTCCGCGTGACCCGCCTTTCCCTGAAGGCCCTTCAATCTTCCTTCGGTGGACAAGCCCTCGATGGCGAAGCCATAGTCCCGCCCGAGGGAGTGCGCAAGGCGGGGAGATTTCTTGCCTTGGGCCCCCTCACGTTCTTCGCAGCCTCCGGAGGAGAAGCGGGCATCGTGGAAAGTCGGAAACAAATGGACGACGGGGAGCAGGGAGACCTCACCCCCATCCTAGCAAGAGCGGTTCCCCCCGCACGCCTTTTGCCCACCCCCGCACCAATCTCCTCGATGGTTGAAAAAGCCCTTCTGGGCAACGCAAAGCTCGAGATTGTCCTGCCTCTCGACCCCACCCTCGGGAAAGCTCTAGTGATGGAAGCCGGCGAACCGACTTTGCTTGAAGAGCTCAGGAAGGGCGGCATTTGGATTTACCCCATCCTCGCCTTCGCCGTCATCTCCGTCCTCATCGCTTTATTCAAGGCCTTCCAGATTCTGCGTGTGCGAGAGCCTCGAAACCCGGCTTCTCTCGAAGGCTCCTTCGCCGGCCCATTCGAAGACCTGAGAATTTCCGCAAGAGATAACGCCGGACGAAAGGCGGAGGTGTTGGAGGAAATCCTATACGAACGCATCATCGACGCTCAGGTTCGTCTGGAAAAGGCTCTTCCCCTGATCGCCGTCACGGCGGCCACTGCTCCACTGCTGGGACTACTTGGAACGGTAACGGGGATGATAGACGTCTTTCGCCAGATCACGAACTTCGCGAACCCCGAGAGCAGCGAACTGGCAAGAGGCATCTCGGAAGCATTGGTGACCACCAAGTTCGGCCTAATCACTGCAATCCCCTCACTCATCGCGCACGCTCTACTCTCGCGACGTCTACAGGGATTGACCGCGAAGATGGAAACCTTCGCCTCTCGGCTCGTCAACTTGGCCGCGAATGGAAAAGGTGATGACGGGCAAAAGGCTGCGGAAACGAACCAGGACACTCCGTCGACGTGAACGCTACGCAAAGTTTCTGGCAACAGGCCCTGGACGTGTGGGAAAAGGGCGGATCGCTCATGCCCATACTCGCCGCGCTTTCGGTGTACGCCTATTACGTCGGCTTTGATCTGTGGTTTCGCCTCCGGACCATGCTTCCCTCGCAACGCGACGGGAAATTGATCGCAGGCATGGCCGCTGATCCAGAAAAGGCTGCGGGACGCCTGCATCTACTGCTGAGACATTGCCTGGGAAGAAAGCACGACCGGGATGAAACTCGCCGGCGATTCGAGGAAGCCAGGACAGCCGACGCTTCCTTCTTGGGACGCAGAATTCGATTCCTGCTGGTCCTGACCTCAGTCGCTCCCCTGCTGGGCCTGCTCGGCACCGTAAACGGCATGCTGCTTACCTTCGACGGCTTAAGCAGACACATCGGCCGCAAGATGGACTTGGTGGCGGGCGGCATCTCCGAGGCTCTCGTGACAACGCAGACCGGCTTGCTCATCGCCATTCCCGCCTTCGTTCTCGCTCACTTCGTGAGCCGTAGTCGACACGAGTGGCTCTCTCTGCTTCGCCGTCTGGAATGCCATGCGCTTCAGGCAAACGTCACGCCTCCCGAAAATCCATGAAACTGCGCCGACGTCTACTCAAGGAAAAGGAAGTCGAGGCAATCAACCTCTCTCCCCTGATCGACGTCGTCTTCATCTTGCTCATATTCTTCATCGTCTCGGCAACCTTCGTCAAGATTCCCGGCGAGGAAGTGATGCGCCCGCGCGCGGTAACTGCGGAGGCTCTGGAAAAGAACGCCATCCTCTTTGCCCTAACTGCAGATGATGCCCTGTATTACGCAGGCGAACCAATCGCCATGGATGGGGTCCGTTCCTTGGTCGAGGAATTGCGGAGGGAAGTGGACGCTCCGGTCGTAATCCAAGTCGACGAATTTGCCGACGCCTCGAAGCTGGCGGAGGTCGTCCGCCAAGGAAAACGAGCGGGCGCGCCTCTCTCGATAGCAACCCGCAAACCGGAATGAAACGGCGCCTTTCAAGCTTCAAGGCCGACTCGGTGGAAATCAACGTGTCACCGCTCATAGACATGGTTTTCATTCTTCTCATCTTTTTCATCGTGGCCACCTCGTTCGTGAGTGAAATAGGCCTTACGTCCAAGCACAGAGACACGGCGGACCCGAACCGCAGGCTTGACCCGCCCGTGATTTTCGAGCTTACGGCCAAAGGCCACATAATGAGCAAGGGAAAGGAACTGGCCTTGGCCGGAGTGGCTCCAGTGGTAAAAGCCGCTTCGACAAGAAAACCCATGCCAGTGATCGTCAGAGTGAACTCGGGAACGAGGGCGGGACTGGCCACCCGAGTAATGGATCAAGCCATGCTGGGAGGAGCCAAGGCCGTAAAGCTTTCAGCCGTCGCACAAAGCGCTGATCGATGAGTGAACTGAAGGAAGAAAAAGCCACGAACTCGGAAAAGGCGTTCAGTCTGTCCAGCTTGATCCTGGCGATCTGCGTCACCCTACTTTTGTTCGGCTTGCTTCCGTTCTCCCAGCTTGTTCGCGGAGAGGAATGGATTGTTCGCGAGGTCGATTGGGCAGAGGTCCCCAAGCCACCGCAAAAGAAACCCGTCATCGAACAACGATTGGAAGAAAAGCTTCGGAACGCTCCTACTCCAAAGGAGTTGAGAACACTGGCTGAGCCGGTCGAACTCCAGCAACTGGAAACGACGATGGAAGTCGGACCGGGCGACTTTCGAGCAGCCTTCTCCCTGACCGACTTCAGCCTCTCCCCCAGCGACATGATAGGTGAGTTCGTATTCAAGCTACACGAACTTGACAGCACCCCAAAAATCCTCAAACGCGGACGCCTTCGCTATCCCAGCACCCTTCTCCGGAGGAACCTCGAGGGAAAAGTGAAGTTGTTGGTTCTCATCGACGAGCGAGGCGTCGTGAAAGTGCAACAGGTCGTAAGTTCCACCCACCCGGACTTCGTTGAACCTTCCGTTCGCGCCGCGGAGGAATCCATTTATGAACCGCCGCTTCGCAACGGAGAGGCAGTAAAGGTCCAGTTCTATCTGCCGCTGGATTTCAAGCTTTCGAAAGAATGAAGATGTCTCTTGCCTGGCTGCCCGCTTGCGCGAACTTGCTGCTGGCCTTGGGAATCCCCGCCGCGCCGGAGCATCGGCTAACCCGGGAATTCTGGAACAGTCCGGAGTTCGTCCGAAGCTTCGTGGGAGACTATGGCTTCAGGTCCGAGATCGAACCCAAGGTAAGCAGGGCCGAACAGCAACTCCTCCGCGAAGTCGTGACCAAGGCTCAAATCAACTTGAATGAGGCCGTCACACACTTGGCGGCAAAGGTAAAACCCGAATCCAGCGCCGCCGTCGACTTCGCCCTGGCGACCATGCAGTTCCAGTCGGGACGACTAGGCCGAGCCGCGCTCGGTTACGAGAAGGCGATTGAGAAATTCCCCGGTTTCCTGCGAGCTCACAAGAACTTGGGTTTCGTCCTTATTCAACAGGAAGATTTCGACGACGCCGCCGAGCACCTCGCCAAGGCCCTCTCCCTAGGCGAGGGAGACGGAGTGACCTACGTCGCTCTAGGCTATTGCCATCTCTCCCTTGAACGCTTCGTCTCGGCAGAGAACGCCTACCGCATGGCCATTCTTCGATCTCCCGAAAGCAAGGACGCGCGAAACGGATTGGTAAACTGTCTGCTTGAAACAGACCGAAACCATGAAGCCCTTTCCCTGCTCGACGAACTGCTGGAACGAGAACCTGAAAATGGCTATTGTCGACGGGCTCGGGCCAACGCACTCATCGCCTTGGACAAGATCGAGGAAGCCGCAGTCTCGCTCGAAACCCTCAGGCGTCTTGAAAAGTTGAACCTGAGCGGACTCCTGCTCCTTGGCGACGCCTACCACAACCTCGACCTGCACAGCCTCTCGCTGGACGCCTATCAGGAGGCTCTTCAACGAGAAGAGGGAAGTCTGTCCGCGCTTCGCTTCATTCGAGTGGCTGCCATCCTCATCAACCGCGGATCATACCAAGCGGGTTTCGATTACCTCGGTCGAATCGAGCAAAGGTTCGGCCAAAAGTTGACGGAGGAAGAGGAACTCCGGCTACTAGCTCTAAAGGCAAAGATTCTGCTGACCACCGGTCAAGACGACAAGGCGGCAAGACTTCTTCGACTCATTCTGGAGAAAAACCCCTTGGATGGGAGCGCGTTGCTGCTCCTCGGTCGCCATGCGTGGCGGAACGGAGACCATGCGGGAGCCGCCATTCACTTCGAGCGCGCCGCAAAGGTCAAGGAAAACGAAGCGGACTCGCTAGTGGAGCATGCTCGCATGAAGGTCCAGTTGCAGAAGTATGAGGAGGCAGTGCGATTACTGGAACGAGCGCAGTTCGTTCGTCCGCAGGACAACGTCGGGCGTTACCTCGAGTCCGTCCGCAACGCCTTGTCCGCGACGAGGTCGATTCGATGAAGAATCCAAGTTTGCCCCTTGCAACAAATCAACGCATCATGATATCTTGATGCGTTTATGACTGAAAAGCCTCTGATCGGCGAAACGCTAGCCTCGGGCAAACCAATCTTCTCGGTCGAGTTTTTTCCACCGAAGGACGATGCTGCCGGAGAACGCATGCTTCGTACCGCAGAGAGGCTGAAACCCCACGATCCCGACTTCGTCTCCATTACCTACGGCGCGGGCGGCGGCACAAGGGCGACGACACTGAAGTACGCGCTCCTCCTTAGGGAGAAATACGGTTTCGAAGTGATGCCACACTTGACTTGCGTAGGGCACACGAAGGAGGAATTGCTTCAAATTCTGAACGACTTCGATACGGCGGGTTTCCGCAACGTGATGGCCCTGAGGGGCGAGCCGCCCAAGGGTGAGGACAAGTTCATGGCGACCAAGGGAGGTTTTTCCCATGCGGACCAATTGGTGAAACTAATCAGGGAAAACTTTCCGGATTTCGGCATAGGCGTGGCGGGGTATCCGGAAAAACACCCGGAAGCGCCG
>CAZWTI010000285.1:0-5705 GCA_964637065.1 uncultured Puniceicoccaceae bacterium | reverse complement strand
GTCGCCATTAGTGGCCTTGACCTCGAACACACCCTCGGCGATCTCGAGAATCGATATATCGAACGTCCCGCCGCCGAGGTCATAGACCGCTATGGTCTCTTCCCCACTTTTCTCAAGTCCATAGGCAAGCGATGCGGCAGTGGGTTCGTTTATGATCCTCATAACCTCAAGACCCGCAATCTGTCCGGCATCCTTGGTCGCGGTACGCTGGTCGTCGTTAAAATAAGCAGGGACGGTAATGACTGCTTGGGTAACCGGTTCGCCCAAGTAAGCCTCTGCATCGGCCTTCAGTTTCGCCAAGATCATAGACGAAATTTGTTCAGGCATTATGGTTTCGGCCTTACCTTCAACTTCTACTTCAATGGCGGCCGCCCCGTTCTTTCCTTCTATTAATTTATAGGGCAGATTGCCCATTTCGTCCTTAACCTCCGAAAACTTGCGTCCTATAAGGCGTTTGGCGGAAAAGATGGTATTGGCCGGGTTCGTAACCGCTTGTCGCTTGGCCGCTTGCCCCACGAGACGTTCTCCATCCTTGCCGAATGCCACGATCGAGGGAGTGGTACGAGCCCCTTCGGAATTAGGAATTACCTTTGGTTCCCCAGCTTCCATAACAGCCATGCAGGAATTGCTGGTGCCAAGATCAATACCTATTATTTTGCTCACGGAAAAATTATCTGCAGTTTTTGCGCCCAAGACATAAAATCTTCACATCTTGTTGACTAGAAGCAGCTTGACTTAAATCCAAGACTTAATGAGAATGTTTGAGGAGTGAGGGGAAAGGGACATGTCGGCACACCGACGTCACAGTGGAGAGACTAAAGGAAAAGTTTCAAGGTTGAGATAAATCGGTCGAGAGAGAGCCTGTTTCGGCTATTTGGGCGTCCTCCAATTCATCAAGAATCTCAAGCACTCGATTACCGCGCTTGACACCATCGTCCAGTACGAAACGAAGCTTTGGCGTATACTTAAGGACAACACGACTTCCCATTTCTTTGCGAATCTCACCAGCCTTTCTCTTGAAAAAATCAGCAGCATCCTTGGCATTCGTTTCATCACCAAGCACTGAATAAGCAACGGTCCCGTTTCTAAGGTCAGCGGACACATCCACATCGGTTATCGTCCAGCAAACACTCTCCGAACGATAGCGAACATGGAGAAAGCTACTGATCTCTCTTTTGATCAATTCATTGACTCTTAGAGTACGCTGACTCATGGTTCGGTTGAGTATCCTCAGGACTGGCTTCGAGAAATCCTAGAATTAAAGAGATGGTCGGATTTTCTCGATTTCGAAGGTCTCGATCGCATCGCCCTCCTCGTAACCGTCAAATCCATCTAAGCGAATTCCGCACTCGAAGCCGGCCTTGACCTCGGTAGCATCGTCCTTGAAGCGTTTCAATGTGTCGACTTTCCCCTCCGCAACGACATCGGAATTGCGCACAAGTCGGGCGGTGGCATTGCGCGTAATGCTGCCCTCCATAACCATAGAACCCGCCACGGATCGGCCCTTGCTGATGCTAAATACTTCTCGGACCTCGGCACGACCGGTCTTCTTCTCAACCAATTCCGGTTCCAAGAGGTCAGCCATGTTGTCCTTCACCAAGTCGATCAGTTCGTAGATAATGTTATTTTGAAAAACCCTCACACCTAGGTGCTTTGCTTCGCCCATGACGCCATTTTCCATTTTGGCGTTAAAGCCGAGCACATCGGCACCGGACATGCTCGCCAGGCTAACGTCATTCTTAGTAATCTGGCCCACCTCGGCTTGTACGACCTCAAGAGTAATCTTATCAGTCTCAATTTCTTCCAAAGATGCCTGCAACGCCTCAACTGACCCGCGAACGTCCGCTCGAAGTATCACATGATAGGCGTTTGCCTTGGTCTTGGCTATTGCAGCGAAAAGGGCATCTACTGCAGAAGTTCCCTCGGCAGTCTCTGCCCCATCGTCATCGGGCACATCACTCTCCGTTTGCTCTACGGTACTTGCCCCCAAAGAAAATTCTTCGGCTAAGCGACGTGCCTCTCGCTCATTCTTGACCTTGCGAAATACAATCCCGGCCTCAGGAGCATCGGACCACCCGAGAATTTTGACAGGAGTCGAAGGCGGCGCCTCCTTAACCTGCTCGTCCCGGTCGTTAAGCATAGCCTTGACCTTGCAATGGACAGATCCGCTTACGATGGCATCACCAACCTTCAACGTTCCTTTTTGAATTATCGCAACTGCGGTCGCGCCTCGACCCACTTCACGCCGAGCTTCTACAACTACCCCCTCGGCCAAGGCTTTGGGATTGGCCTTCAGTTCCATGATCTCTGCTTGGAGAAGAATCATGTCGAGAAGCTCATTCACATTTTCGCCCTTGATGGCTGAAATTGCCACGGTAACAGTCTCGCCGCCCCAATCCTCAGGAGGTATGCCGCGTTCTTGCATATGAGTCTTGACCTTGTCGGTATCGGCTCCCTTGACATCTATCTTGTTAATGGCGACGACAATGGAACCTTGAGCCCTCTGGGCGAACTTGAGAGCCTCATCGGACTGCGGCATGAAACCATCGTCGGCAGCAACTACGAGAACCGACACATCGGTATCGTTTGCACCACGTTCACGCATCTTTGAAAAGGCCGCATGACCAGGCGTATCAAGAAACGTGATTATTTCACCATTGTGATCGACTTGATATGCTCCGACGTGCTGGGTGATTCCACCAGCCTCACCAGAGACGACATTGGCCTTGCGAATAGTGTCCAGAAGGGTGGTCTTACCATGATCAACATGGCCGAGAATACAAACTACCGGGGGTCGGGATTCCAAGAGAGACTCGTCATCCTCATCGACGACCTTTCCCTCCTTCTTCGCTTCTGACTCCGCTTTCTCGCCGCGATGACGAATATCAAGCTCGAAACCCTTGGAACCGGCGATTTCACGAGCGACTTCCTCCTCGATGGTTTGGTTCATCGAGGCAAAGATCCCCATTTCCATCAGTTCCGAAATTAGCTGAAAAGGCTTAAGCCCCACAAGTCCGGCAAAATCTCTAACGACGATAGGTGGTTTCAACTGTAGCGTCTTGCCAGTGCCAGCATCTGTATCTGCGTCACCAGACTTCACTAGTTCAGGATCAATGGAAAGGTTGGAGGAGGGAGGAGCGGGAATTGTCGATCTTCCTGCAGAAGGAGGCGGTGGAGCCATGCCTACCGCAGGCTTAGGCGGGGCTGGTGCTGTGGCAGAGGGAGACACCCTCTCAGAATTGTCAGTTTCTTCCGTCTGTTGATCCTCTAACTGTTTTTCCAAGCGCTCCCGCTCCACATCTTCCTTGCTCTTGACAATCGGAGTTGCGGAAACCTCAGAAGAATCGGATTCCTCCTGCCCAACATTTTCCTGATCAACCTCTTCCACTTCCTGAGGTTCAGGTGTTGCTTCCTCATCCCCGGAAGTTTCAGGCTTCAGTTCCTCGATTAGAGCTTCGGCGGTAATGTTGTCGATGGTGCTAGAGGCGCTTTTAATCTCATAACCACGCTCTGTGAGCATCAGAACCAACTCCTTGCTCTGCATGCCCACTTCCTTGGCTATTGCGTGGATACGAACACTCATTCGAAGGCTACTAAAGGCTTAAGGCTTTGTGGGAGAAGGCCAAAGAAATTTGAAAGTCAGTTGTTGTTGGAGGCTTCGTCGCCCTCCTCGGAATTAGAATCACCATTATCAACGACTGCAGCTTCAGGAACCTCATCATCCGTAGATGCTTCAACTTCAGGAACCTCCTCGCCCGAACCCTCTTTACCTTCATTTAAAGCAGAATCAGAAGAATCTTTCTCCTCACTCTCGGATTCGGATGTTTGTGGAGAAGCTTCGCCTTCGGAAGCCACCTTTTCCAGCACGCCTTTAGCTTCTACACTCGTAAACCCTAATCCCTCCAAATCGCCAGCCGTTACGCCCTCAAATGCTTCCGGGCTCACCAATCCAACGCCTACCAGACGATCCGCTAGTTCAAACTCGATACCAACACTGGTGAGGGCTTGTGCCGCCTGTTGCTTGCGCTCGTCAAAGCCAACTTCCTTCACCTCGACCTTACCGATGTCCAACTTCCAGCCCAGCAAACGAGAAGTCAGACGGGCATTTATCCCCTTGCGGCCAATTGCGATGGAAAGATCGTCCTCCTCGACTTCGAAATACATGCGACGTTTCTCACGATCAAGCTTCACGTTCTTGGGCAAGGCAGGCTTTAGCGCCTCGGCCAGTAATTCGATGGGGTCCTCGTGCCAACGCACAATATCCACCTTTTCGCCGTTCAACTCTCGGACAATGCTCTTCACCCGCGCTCCACGAGCACCGACGCAGGCTCCGACGGGATCAACCTTTGCATCCGTGCTCTTCACGCATGCCTTTGTGCGATAACCAGGCTCACGAGCCATTGCGGCAAGGGACACGGTGCCGTCAGCAATTTCCGCAACTTCCATTTCAAAGAGCTTTCGTACGAAATTCATGCTTGAGCGACTGAGGACAAGTTCGGGACCACGTCCGTGAGGTTCAAGCTTGAACAAGAGGCAACGAATCCGTTCACCCGACACCCAATCCTCCCCAGGCACGCGTTCACGCCATGGCAAGAGTGCTTCGGCCTTGCCGACTTCGATAATCAAGTCGCCACGTTCACGGCGTCTAACGATCCCCGTAACGAGATTGCCGACCTGATCCTTAAACTCGTCGTAAATGTGTTCCTTCTCGAACTGACGCAAACGCTGCTTTATCGCCTGTTCCGCCGTTTTTGCGGCGATTCGACCGAGATAGGCAGGATCGATTTCTCGCTCAACGACGTCTCCCACCTGAGGCTCATCCGCATAAAGCCGGGCTTTGTCCACGTGAATCTCGGTGGTTGTATCAGAAACGGACTCGACCACCTCAAGTTGCGACCATGCCTGCATGGCTCCGGTCTTGGGGTTGATTTCGACTCTCAACTCACCCGAAGAGTTAACGGCGCGCTCGGCGGCTGCCTTGATGGCTCCCTCTATGGTGGCGATCATGTCTTCCCGACTGATCCCCTTTTCCTTCTCCATGTATTCAAGGACGGCAAGAATTTCGCTGCTCATGCTCGAAAATAATTATTTGTATGTTATTAATGGAGGAAAAAAAAGAGCGGGTCTGGCCCGCTCCTTTCCCAAGGTTTAGACTAAATTGTAGAGTTGAAAAAAAATCTCCTTTCCTTCTATTTGTCAATGCTATCTCAACATGCAGAGCGATTTCGGTTTTATTCTTTCAGCCGGTTAGCCTAGCCGGTATCTTCCCAAGCTTTTCTCAACAAGAATGAAGAGAATTCAGTTTGTCACGCTTCCCGGCGACGGGATTGGACCCGAGGTCATGAACATTGCCCTCGAAGTACTCCACCGAACCGGGAAACGCCACGACTTCGATGTCCGCACCTCCGGTCACGATGGGGGTGGCATAGCCATTGACAACCACGGGACTGCACTACCCGACTCTACCCTGGATGCTTGCGGCGAAGCGGAGGCCAGTCTTTTTGGTTCCGTCGGGGGGCCAAAATGGGAAAACCTGCCGCCCAAGGAACAACCCGAGCGGGCCGCTCTCCTGCCTCTGCGCAAGAAGTTTCGCCTTTATGCCAACCTCCGTCCGGGCAACCTGTACCCCGAACTAAGCGACCTGTCGCCATTGCGTCATGAAACCGTTGCTGACGGCATCGACGTGCTCTGCGTGCGAGAATTGA
>CAZWTI010000284.1:0-6565 GCA_964637065.1 uncultured Puniceicoccaceae bacterium | reverse complement strand
CTGTCTCCGGAGAACACGTGATCCGTATCGGGAATCTCGACGAATTTCTTCGGTTCCCCGGCAAGGGCAAAAATTTCACGGGAATCCTCGATGGGAACCACATCATCATCCGTACCATGGACCAAAAGCCAAGGTGCCTTGACTTGGGCAGCCTTTGGGGCCACGGCCTCAATCGCTTTCATGTCGTCCACAAACTCGGCTGAAAGCGGACATGTCGGTTCCTCCCCCATAAAGCCTTCGCCAGGAACTTCCTCCCCGAACTCCCGCTGGTAAAACGCTGCCGTATTGACCATTCCGGCTAAAGAGATGAGAAAATGTATTCGATCGTCAGAAGCGGCAGTAAGAACCCCGACGGCACCGCCCATGCTGTGCCCTGCATACGTCGCTCGAAAACCATTAGATGCAGTCGAAGAAAGCACGGCTCGAAGATCTTCAACTTCCTTGGAAATTGTACATGATTCGAAACGACCTTCGGAAGAACCGTTCCCGGCAAAGGAAAAACGAAGAACGGGCACGCCCTCCGCTGCAACGCGCTCGGCCAAACCAACGACAAATGGACGATCCTTGTTGCCCGTGACGCCATGACCAAGAATCAAAATGTCCCGGGCGTTGGCGACACCTTCGTGATAGGTGTAGTCTAGGGTTTCTCCTTCCGAATTTTTTATCGTTCCAAACATGAGCGAACACGTACCGGTGCAACCCCTTCTTTGGCAAGCCTTGGATTTCGAAAATTTATCTCTTGAAACAAAGATGCAAAAAAGCCGGCCCGAAAATTTCAGGCCGGCTAGATCGAAAAAATGGATTTGTCTTTGCCTAGGCAATCTCGGCGGTGTGAAACTCGAGCCAGTCGTCAAGGTTGTTAAGGTTGATGGCGTCCCTAGGATCACCATCCGCAAGACCATTAGCCGAAAGGATGCCTTGACGAGTTTCATCGTCATGGTTGTAGCCGGTAATGGAGTCGTTGAGGGCACCAATGGATTCTCCGTCGAGCTTGGCTCCGGATTGCCCCTTGATCCATGCCTCGAACTGGGGATAGGTAGGCTTGGTTTCGGTTATGTGGGAACGCACGGCTTCGGCATCTAGGCCGAGGCCATCGATAACCATGGAGTCGTAGCCTGCGCCAATGCCGGGATAACCATCGGCAATCTTTCCAGCGGCTTCGAGCGAAACCTTCTGCCAGAGGCGGGGGAGATGAAGAACGCCGAGCGGACCAGCGGTTCCGGAACTGATGAGAGGGACGATGTTGGACATGGTAGGTTTAGTTGGGTTGATGGGTTATAAGATGAGGTGTCGACATCGAAAAGGAATCGAGAGTCCTGTCAAACGGAAAGAAGTTCCAGAAGAAAAAACATTGGACAAATAGTCCGAGCTTCCGCTTCATGCTCTACTCCATCTTTATCAACCCTTCTCTGAACCCAAGGATTTAAGGACATGAGCACCAAGGATAAGAAAATTGGATTTGTGGGCGTCGGCCGCATGGGCGGCAATATGGCCCGGAACCTGAAGGACAAGGGCTATCATGTCAGCTGTGTAAACGACGTGGCAACAAATGTGGCAGCCGAATTGGCTGAGGAATTGGGCTGTGCCCACGCAACGAGTCTAGCTGAGGTTTCAGCTTCTTCAGACATAATAATTACCGTCGTTAGTAATGATGCAGCGATGGAATCAATTTTTCTAGGTGAAGGTGACAATCTGCTCCAAGGCGCCGAGGGCAAAACCTTCATCAACTGCGCCACGCTTTCTCCCAGCATCCATGTAAAAATCGAGGCTGCTGCTGCAGAAGTGGGAGCGGAAACACTTGAGGGATGCATGGCTTCGAGCATTACTCAGGCCAGGGAGGGAACGCTGTATCTAATGGTTGGCGGCAAGCAGGAGACTTTCGACAAGCTCAAGGATTTGCTCGACGACCTGAGCGTTAACCTACGCTTCGTTGGTGAAGCGGGCAAGGCTGCTCAAGTAAAGGCCCTCGTCAACATGGTCATGAACATCAACACCGCAGCCCTTGCCGAAGGATTGGGCATCGGTGATGCCCTAGGCCTTGACTTGGAGATGCTTTGCGAAGTTTTTTCTCAAACAGGAGCAAACTCCAGGGTATTAGAAACCGATTCTGAAGACATGCTTGGTCGCGATCATGAATGCTACTTCTCCGCCGAGCATGCAGCAAAGGATTCGGCAATAGCTATTTCGGTAGCCGAGGAAGCCGGCATTCAAGTTCCCCTAGCCAAGGCAACCCTTGCCCAGTACCAAAAGATGGTTGAACTTGGTTTCGGTGAACTTGACAAATCGGGCGTAGCCGAATTGACCTTCAGGGGACGCGGTTCGGAAAATTAAAGGTTTTCTTAACCAGAGGTTGTTCTAGGGAATTGAGTTTCCCTATGGGGGGGGAACCAACGCACGCAGGGACTCATAGTAAAGCACGAAAAATTCATCGCGTTTCCGGATTTCCTCAATTAATCCATTATTCTCGAAACCCCTGCCTAGCTTTAAGATCAAAGTCTTGTTGTCCACATTCTGCAATTCAGGCTTAAGTGCTCGATAGTCGCGCAATACTTCACAATCGTAAGTCGGTTTATGGAGGGATGCAAGGGATGAGGAGGGAGTATTTTCCCGAGACGAGAAATCCTCTATCGGCACTTTGTCTGATATCGGTTTGTCCGCTTCCTTGAAAAAGTTCTCTTTTTGTTCCCCTAAGCTTGATGGGGGGTTTACGGAAAGCAGTTCCTTTTCAACGGAGGAATCTAGTTGATGGGTCCGCTTCACACATTCGAGCAAAAAGGCATCCCCGAAGGCTTGATCCTCTGCAGACCGTTCGGGATCGGGGATGGAGAGATGGAACAAACCGCCCATGCGGGAAGCTAATGGCAAAGTACCTCGACGTCCCGCTCGAGCCCACTCGATCATCTTGCCCCACAAGTCGCCATTACGGTCCTGATCGTTCAAGGACAAAAGCGTAAGAACCCATGGGCCGGAATCCGGAGGCGATATTGTCATAAAACTTTGGGGGTCGGGAGATTCCATCACCACACCCGTCCACAAGTTTGGTTTCATTGAAATCGCCTTGGCCAGATGGCTGGCAGATATGCCCTGACCCCAAGCTAAAACTCGACCAGCTAATTTTTTCTCTTTCTTACATAAGTTCTCAACTATGTTCACCAAGTCGGCAGCGTTTGATGCATGCACGATTCCACACCCAATACCTCTTTCTAGAAATGGGACGAATTGAGTTTCAAGTTCCCGCCTGCGGTCATCAAATTCGCCTTTACTGATTTCGTGCTTTGATGATAGCACGCTCAGAAAAACAGCTTTCGCAAAAGGGATTTTTTCACCAACTCGGCGAGCAATTCCTTCTTCCACATCTTCCAATGTAGCTAAAGATGTTAACCCCGGAAGCACCATGTCTTTAATTCCAGCAACCTCGCGCACCTCAAATTCGCCTAAACCTGTGCCTCGCTGGAGGAAGTGTTCATATAGCACATCACGCAAGGGACGCGTATGGCTCAGCATTCGTTCGGCATAAAGGCTTTCGGCCTTGGAAACCCTTTCGTTGGAAACATTATTCTCCCCAACTGGAGGATTCGCCAATTGATTCAAGGGCAAATGCATAACAATTGACGGAAAAAATCCGGCGGAATCCTTGTTTTCGAAAGTCCAATCAGCCCGCCAAGCCGCATATGCCTCCGAAAACCTGTAGCAAAGTTGTTCCAAAGCCACCATTAAAACAACTATTAACAAGATGGTCCAAAAAAACTTTAAGACTGCACGCATAGAATCAAGTCCATTCAAATGGAAGCAGGGGGCTCATAATCCTGCAAGATAGTATTTTCCTTCGGATTCAAGGGGGTCTCTTCCTGTTCACCAGGTACGACTGTTTCATCGAAAGTTTCTGCTTCGGATTCATCCGATGTCGAGGCGGGCGTCTCATCCGCGGGTTCATCCTCCGCAACCTCGGGAACGTCCGGTGGCGGCGGAAACTCGGGGGCCTCTTCTCCAGACAGGTCAACTGATTCTGCAATTTCCGCGGCGGGTTCATCCTCCGCAACCTCGGGAACGTCCGGAGGCGGCGGAAACTCGGGGGCCTCTTCTCCAGCCAGGTCAACTGATTCTGCAATTTCCGCGGCGGGTTCATCCATCGCGGGGGATTCATTCGGTAACGATGCGGGCGTCTCCGCCGCTTCCTCTTCTCCTGCGACGGAAGCAGCAACTTCTCGGGATTCATTTTGCCCTTCAAGATTTTCAGCACCTTCATCTCGATCTTTTAGGACACCAAGCAAATCCCCATCAGACTTATTTTGGCTTGAAACTGAAGGAATCGGCAAGTCCTCCTGAGAAGCCTCCGCACTAGGTCTTGTACGAAGTAAGCCGAACCAGCACAGAGCCACCATTGCCGAACCAGAAAAGAACGACAACTTGAAAAGTTCGAACTTCTCGTCCTTAGAAATAATGTGATCGTCAGAAAGAAATTTTCCAAAAAACAACAATAGTAAAAGTGAGCCTGACATCCCAACCCCAAGAGCGAAGAGCTTGAGCCGCGACAATAGGCCCTCCACAAAAGCCAATACCAATACGAAGACCGAGCAGACCACTTGAAAAATCGAAAACATCACCTCGGTCCGAAAAACCTTATCGATCGCAACATCCGCTGGATCAGAACCCAGAAGCACGGCTAACTCATACCCTACAATCCGTTTAGTAGTCAGGCCCAGCATTGCATTTTCCAAGGCGGTAAAGTCCAAAGCCAACCCCAACCAGAAAAAACAGACAAAAACGAGGCCAATGCCCCCCAAAGAAAGGAAAATACTTTTGTAATAATTGTGCACGGACAAAATGTGCAGTGGCAATCAGTGGAAAGTCTATGTGATTTGGCAAACTCAAGGCAAGGGCCAATCGGACATGCTAACCTAAGCCTAGTTTAATTTCGACATTGCTCTCAGATATTGCCATACGGCCTCAAACTGGTGGTGTGCGTCGCCGCCAAATACGTCTATCAACCCGGTACGCCCTTCATCATCGGCGAACTTCGGCATTATGGTAGATTGGTTGATACGATAGGGATTCAACATCCAGCGCAGATAGTGTTGTTCGAGCATTCGTTTACGCGAAGTAACCAAGTTTATGCCTTGCCCTTCGAAAACAGCAATCGGTTGTCGATCACCTACGGCATGGCAAGTTATGCACAAGGTGTTCACAACGGTTCCACCTGCTTTATTCAATTCATTCACATCTCTGTTAAGGACCTTGTTAAGCCTCAATGACTCAACACCGCAAGAACGCGAAAACCCTTTGGCTAAAAGGTTTGAGCGATTTGGGAAACTAGGCATGCGAGCTTTGAGCCAAGGTCGTGGTTTTTCCTGAAATTTTCCCGACAAAAAGCCCGAAACCCAATCTTCATGAAGTTTTTCACCAAGGAAAGTGAGGGATGGTGGCGTACGATTGACTTTTTGAATGGGCCCAAAGCCTTGCTCTACAGTAATTGATTGTGATTCCTTAATCTTAGGATGAGGAATCTCGTCTTCAAACATCCCCCACAAGCTGTCGTTCCCATCCCGTTGGTGGCAAGCAGCACAATGCAATTCCTCGAACTGACGGACAGCGAACTCAGGAGGGCTATGACGAGAAAATGACTTGGTCCCCTCCCCCAGAAAAGTTGAAAGTGCCGAATGCTGACCTTTTGCAAAAACAAACCGTGGACTTACCGAATTTTGCCCAAGACAACCTTGGTCGCGAGACTTTGCCAATTGTGCAAAGGTCGGGGCATTGAGTTCGTTCTCAATAGGCAGGTCGTGACAGGCTGCGCAACCTAGGGTCGAAGCGAGAACCTTTCCCTTGGCAACATCACCCTTTACATAAGATAAATCAACTGGCGCGTTAGCCAAACCTCGAAGAAAGGAGGTTAGATCAGTCGCCTCCTTGACGGACAGTTGGAAGTCGGGCATCCGGGTCCATAAGTAATGCTTTCCCGGCTTCTGAAGAAATTTCCGTAAAGCTCCAGGCAGGTATTTTTGATGGAGACCGGCAAGGATGATTCTTGTGCTTTCGGAAGATTGCCCATCCTCCTTCAATCGGTGGCAAACAAGGCAGCCAAGTTCGACAAACAAGGCTTTACCTGCCTTGGAATCTCCTAGTAAGGCTTTGGGTTCAGCAGCCTCTTCTTTTAAGCTTGCGAGGAATGCCGCGAGGTGAGCACTTTCCTCCAGCGAAGAAACCAACTTCGGCATTCGAGCCAATGGACGGATGGCATGGGGATCAAGTATCCACTTTGCCATCCATAGCTCGTTCAGGCGCGATCCCACCCCACGCAAAGATGGACCTTTTGCAAATGCCTCCGGCATGGCCGTTTCCGATTCAAGGGCCTTGTCAGGAGCATGGCAACTCAGGCATCCCGACACTGCCGCAAGAAAACGTCCCTTGCGCAATTTGGTAGTCTTTAGCAATGATTCATAATAAATTCCCCCAACTGGGTGTTTCAAAGATTTTGGCGGGATGGATTCACGGACAAAATCACGTCCTCGCCAGAAAAGACGAATTCTTCCCGTCCCCACAGGCGAACTCGAATAACGAAGTTCCA
>CAZWTI010000283.1:0-3390 GCA_964637065.1 uncultured Puniceicoccaceae bacterium | reverse complement strand
CGTGCCTTTGGCTTCGGTTTTGGCTTGGAAGGGATAGGTGTTGGCTTGACCTTTGGTTTGCTCGGTGTCGGAAGAGCCTTGATTTTGGGAGGTTCGGGGGCGGGTTTCTTTATTGCTATGGCGCGAGGCTTGGGAGGAGCGGGGATAGGTTCCTCAAGGATTTTCGGTGTGGGTGGTATCGCACTTACAAGCTCGAAAATATGCACCTTCTCGCGTTCTTCGGTGCAGTTGGTGAGCAACCCTACCACTCCAAATGCAAATAGGCACACTACATGTAAAGCAGCAGAAAAACAGAAAGCTCTTTGCTCCCGACTTGACATCAGTCGTACGAATTATCGAAAAACCACCACAATCAATACCCAATTTTTTGGGTAACAACTTATCTTACTTCTTAGACCGACTGTGGCAGAGTTCGTTCGAAAATAGGCTTGATTAAAAAGAAGAGAGCTCCTTTTCGATCAAGGGGAAACTTTTTCGAATTGTGCGTAGATAATGAGTTCTCCTGAGACCGATAAGCTCAAGGATGGACTTGTGCCGCTGGCATCACCGAACCACCGCTTGAATACATAACCGTTGGCGGGAGTGGCTGTTAGGTTCGTGACGATGCCCTCCTTGTAGGAACCACTTCCTGACACAGTACCTCCATAACTTGGAAAGGCCACTGCTTGTACTTGGTAAACGTCAAGGTCGTACTGCCATGTGGAAGAGGCATAGTCGTAATAGGCGAACGAACCGTCAGGAATCCTGGAAAAATAAGTCCACGCATAGTCTTCTTGTCGCCAGACGTGTGGATAGGCATCCTTGTTCGTCCAGAGCCATCCGAGTTTCTGATGCCAGAACCACATCGATGAATCGTCTTCTGGTTTTGTGTAGATCCATCCGAAATCGAAATGGTAGGCCCATTCCGGGGTTGCTGTAGCTTGATGGAAGTAACCGAACCAAGAGCTTCCTTTCCATCCTCCATCAAGCTCCGTGGCGTTCAGGGCGTACGAGAGGGTCCCTGCGTCAGCATGTCGATCGAAATTGGCAACGAGATTGAGATTGCCGGTTGCGGAGAGGGTTTGACTGGATGAATTTGCCTCAGCAAAACTTGCTCCGGACCAATGTGAGAATTCGTATCCCGTTATCGGCATTGCTTGGATGGAAACAGTTTCCCCGGGATCGTAGGAACCCGATCCCAAGGTCTCACCCGCCCCGATGGGCCATGCAGTTACTTGAATGTCGTAGCTCAATTTTTCGAACTTCGCCGTTAGGCTGGTTGACTCGGTAA
Organism: uncultured Puniceicoccaceae bacterium; assembly: GCA_964637065.1. Taxonomy (GTDB): domain Bacteria; phylum Verrucomicrobiota; class Verrucomicrobiia; order Opitutales; family Seribacteraceae. The sequence continues at coordinate 2,120 of CAZWTI010000283.1, read as the reverse complement.
GGATGACAGTAGTAGAACTGGCATTGGCATCCGCGGGATTTCCCCCGGTCCAACCCGTGAAAACGTATCCTGTCGTTGGAATTGCGCTAATTCCCACGACTTGACCTAAGTCGTAGGTGCCGCTTCCGACTACTGATCCTGCATCACTTGGCTCGGCCGTCAGGTTTAGGTCATGGGTGGTTAGTATGAAATTGGCAGTGATGTTAAGATCGGAGGTTAACAGAATCGATGTTGATGAGGAGTTTTCGTCGTCGATTTCATTCCCGCTCCAATGGGAGAACAGATAGCCAGCCGTGGGCGTTGCGGAGACATTGGCCTCAAATCCGTGGGAATAGGTTCCGGATCCGGTCAGAGTTCCGATTCCGGTTGGATTGCTGTTCAGCGAAAGGCTATGAGCGGATGATGCGAAGTTTGCGATCACGGTCTGGGATGAAGTAACCGTGACGGAGGTGCTGGAAGCGTTGGTGTCTGCGATATTCATTCCGCTCCACCCGACGAAACGATACCCTTCGGAAGGCGTCGCCGCAATATTTACGGTTTGCCCATGATTGTAACTACCTCCGCCAATTACTGAACCACCTCCATTCGCTCCGACGGCAACGGCGAGTGCATAGAAGCCAAGTTCAAAGTTCGCCGTAAGGTTGCGGTCTGAGGTCATTGAGACGGTGGTAGTAGGGGCATTGGCATCGTTTACGCCGGCACCACTCCAATTGGAGAAGACATAACCTGAATCAGGCGTTGCACTGAGGTTGGCGATGGTTCCGTAATCGAAAGTTCCGCCGCCTGTAACGTTACCACCCGTACCGGCTTTGACTGTGAGAGAATACTGATTCAGTGAGAAATTGGCCTGGAGAACATAGTTGGCGGTGACTGTAGCGGTTGTGGCGCTTGCATTGACGTCGTCTATGAGATTCGTGGAATCCACGACGTCTATGGTGTTGCCCATTCCTGAATGGATTCCGCAATGGTAATAGAGCTGCGAGGGAGTGGTGTCGTCCACAGAGATGGTGACCGTGCCGCTTGTCGCTTGAGAATTTGTTACGCCCGAAAGATACTCACCTGCGAAAGTGTTCCCCCCTCCGGATGAACTGGTGCTGAAGTAAAAGGGATGGCCGGTAGTGCTGGAACCATCAAGAACGAATTCGTAGACGTTTCCACGAACTAGAGTCAGGGGAGGGCTTTCTCTGCCGTTAAGGGAAAAGGCATTGGCGGAAGCGTCGTATTGTCGACTTGCAGTAGTTACGGCAAATTCGATGGTTCCGTTGATTTCCCATCTCGAAAAACTATAACCGTTTTCGGCAGTCGCGAGGATAGCCACTTCTTTCCCGCGTGAGTAGTTGCCGTCGCCTGAAACCGAACCGCCGATAGAGAGTTTCTTCCCAAGCTCATAATTGATAGAGGCAAAGTGGGCGGTTGCGATGACGTCTCCTTGGTTCAGGGTGATGGTGGCGGAGTCATTGGATAGGGGCGAGACGAGAGTGCCGCCAGATACAGACCATCCGAGAAACTGAAATCCACTGACTGCGTTGGCTGAAAGTGTTACGTTGGAATTTTCATCGTAGGCTCCTCCTCCTCCCGTTGAACCGGAGCCCGAGGGGTCGGCGAAGGTTTGCAGGATGTTTTGACTTGGTGGAAGAATTGAGAAATTGGCGGTCACGTTGCGATCCGAAGTCATTGATACGGTCGTTGAAGACGAGTTAACGTCCGCGATACCTGAACCGCTCCAGTTTAGAAAGTAAAATCCCGTGTTCGGAGTGGCGGTAATGGGGGCATTGGATTCATAGTCAAAGTTTCCGTTTCCTGAAGCGCTCCCCCCTGCAGTGGTTGAAACAACCAGTGTATGTTGGCCTGCCACAAAACTCGCGGTGGCGTTTCTCTCGCGGGTCATGTCGACCGTGGTGGTGGAGGCGTTGAGGTCGGCAATGCCCTCGCCGCTCCATCCCGAGAAGGAGTAGCCCGTCCGGGGGGTGGCCGTTATGGCGGCTTGGGTTCCGTGGTCGTGCACTCCTGAGCTAGTCACGCTTCCACCGGTTCCCGCACTCATGTTGAGAGAGTAGGACTTGATGACGAAGGTGGCCGTTGCGTTGCGGTCCTGCGTCATGAGGACGGTGGCGTTGGCG
>CAZWTI010000282.1:0-3284 GCA_964637065.1 uncultured Puniceicoccaceae bacterium | reverse complement strand
TTGATCAATCTCTGTGGTCGTTCAGTTGATTGTCGATACAACGAGGAAAACCGTACGCAGATTCTTGAATCTCGGACAAGCGCGACACGGATACTGGGGGAAGCTGTTTCTGCTACCAAAAACCCTCCGGCTACTTGGCTTAATGCCAGCACTGCCACTATTTACGATGATCGGCGCACTGACTTGCCTCCACACGATGAGTCTAGCGAAGAACTTGGTCATGGTTTTTCCGTGGAGGTCGCCAAGGCATGGGAAAAGACTTTGTTTGATGCACCAGTCAAAGACGTTCGTCGAGTTGCCATGCGCATAAGCATTGTCTTGGGAGATGGTGGGGCATTTCCCGTCATGCGCCGTTTCGCCAGCCTTGGGCTTGGTGGTAGCCAGGGTCCCGGATCGCAGTGGATGAGTTGGTTACATGTCGACGACTTTATCGGAGTCGTCGAGTGGCTCGTTGCCAACGATGAAATCGAAGGCCCTATGAACATGGCCGCCCCGAATCCAGTAACCAACGCTACTTTCATGCGAGAAATGCGGCGAAGTTTTGCCCCGCTTAAGCTTGGCTTCCCGGCACCGACCTTAGCGGTTCACATTGGCTCCTTTTTCCTTCGGACATCAGCCGAACTCGTACTCAAAAGTCGAAAGGTGGTCTCGACTATCTTGCGTGAAGGAGGTTACGAGTTTCGCTTCCCGACCATTCAAGCTGCCATCAAAGACTTGGCGAAATAAAAAAGTTCGCAAACGTCCTACATCAATTGCCTTATTGGCGAGGCTCCGTGGATGACCTTGGAAACTTCCTCAGGAATACCTGGTGTGGACCGTATGGTGCCCACGTCCAGGATCGTCTCCATGATGGTGGCGTAAAGGTTTGGAATCGTCACCCGATCGGAAGCGGGTTCACCCCCGTCCTTGGTCGACGAACCGACCACTTGCCCCATTTGTAGTCCACCGCCGTAAAGTAAGAGAGGCGCCGATCCGCCCCAGTGGTCTCGTCCGCCCTTGCCGTTGATTTTCGGGGTGCGTCCCATTTCGCCGCAACAAACAAGTAGAATCTTTTCACTTAGGCCGCGGGCTTCCACGTCCTCGATAAAGGCGCTTACAGCATGATCGAAGGGTCTACCGACGTATTCCATGCCCTCAGGCATTGTCGCATTGTTGTTGTCGGCGTGCATGTCCCACACAAAATCGGTGCTCACGGTGATGAAGCCTGCTCCGCGTTCCGCCAACCTTCTGGCAAGTAACATAAGTCTGCCTAGATTCTTTACGTGATTGGCATAACGCTTGCGATTGTTCCAACGACTGCTGATGTTATCAAAATCGATGAGGCTGGAAGTGTCGTATCTTTCCAATGTTTTGGAATCTTCCTTATTTATATCGAATGCTTCGGAAATGCCGCCAGTCAAAGTCTCGAACGCCTGCGTCTGGAACCCATCCAAACCTTCTTCTAATGATCTCGTCTCTATGGTACTGCGGAAATTACTGAGGCTAGACAAAAAGGTTTGCCTATCGTCCAATCGATTCGGGTCGATCCTGAGTTGCATATCCCCATTTAGTAACTGTCCGCCCTTGCCGCCGGGCTGAAATGGTTCGAAGGCAGACCCTAGTGGTCCCGTGACGTCGAATTTACCGAGCGACATGATTGGATCAGAGGCCTCCGAATCAACCGCTTGGGGATGAAGCCACACATTGCGCGGCATACCCGATTGGGGATGGTTGGCCCCTGCCACCCTTGCGTAATGGGAGCCAATCTGTGCCCCTGCGGAGAATTCCTTGCTAACTATTGGCTTTGAGTCATGAGCGCTACTTTGCGTGGTAAAGGACCGCACGATCGAAAACTTGTCGTTCAGCTTGGCCAACTTCTCGAACGTTGGACCGAAAGTGATGCCTGGAATCTTGGTCTTGATTTCGCCTGTGGCGCTGCGAATGCCGTCAGGCGCGTCCATTTTGGGATCAAAAGTCTCGAATTGACTGGGCCCGCCATGCATGAAGAGGAAGATGACGGCCTTGTCCTTGGTAAGTCCTCCAGCTGCCTTTGCCGCTTCTTCCGCCTTCAGAAACTGCGGTAACGAAACTCCGCCAAGAGCCAATCCCCCTATTTGGAGGAAGCTACGCCTATTTATTCTGCTTTCAAAAGACATGGGCATCATTATGCCTTAATATTGGCACGATTTGCCTGTGAAATCCAACTTTTTTCCACACACTTGATAGTTTTTAGTAACATTCAACCCATTGCGTCGAATGATTGACACTATATTCTACGCTAGCCCCTTATTTTTGTTATTTGTGCTTGTCGCTAAATGGGTTGACTCGTGACTTGCGGATTCAAGAACTTTTGTCCGGGCAACGGTCGGAACGGGAAATTCAACCGTTCCGATATCAAGTCGATGAAAGAACTGCAAATTTTCTTTTTGTCTGCGATCATAGTAGTTTACGCTATGCCCGATTGGGAGTCTTGCGATCTGTTGGGCTTCTCGGCATCCTTCGAAAAGCCCAAACCAAATTGACTGGTTTCGGCTCATCGCTGCCTCTACCTGAACCTGCAATCATCCTGCTTTCTTTTTGAATTTTTCGTATTCGTCGAGGATTTCTTCGCGGGAGCACCGAGGCCGAAGAACTATGCGAGCACGATAGCCGTAGTTCTTTAGGACGTCGTACCTAGGTGTAAGAAACTGGAAATCCCATGCCGGGTTTGTCGTATTGCCTTGCTAGTTTCGTCCGCCGCCGCTGGGCGAATGAGTAAAGCGGATGCCGTCGATGCGATCGAACATGATGATGTAGACCAAGTCCTCGAAGTAACCATAGTAGAATGGCTTGCCGAACCTCATGGGGGAATGGTTCTTGAACAACGCGTCTCGACTTCCCTCGAGAAACTCGAGCATCAGCTGATCGTCGAAGTGGGAAACCGTGCTCTCGTCGTCGTGTTTCTGTGTGCACAATTGCATCCACAGATCGTCCCCCTTTTTCCATCCACCTTTAAAATACATGCTCTTGTCGATCGGACCGTTGACGTAGCTGGCCCAGAAACAGCCGAACCATCCGCGAGGATGGGCATGCTGAACAGGTGTGCATCTGTACTCGACGTCAAGATAATGAGGATCACGCAAGGTGAATCTGGTGCGGCTTTTAATAAAGAAATGCGGAACCGGGTCCTGCCGGAGTTCGCCTTCTCGGTCATTCAATTTCTCGAACTTCATGGGGTGTCTCCTCGGCTGAAAGAAAACGTCCCCATTAAGGAATTCAGTTTCCCCATTGAAGTAATGCTCGAGATTGAAACCGGCATAAGCCGG
>CAZWTI010000281.1:0-3008 GCA_964637065.1 uncultured Puniceicoccaceae bacterium | reverse complement strand
AACCTGATCGAGATGATCCACCTCCACTTCTACCAACAAGTCAGATGCCCTCGACTTCACTTTATTAACTGAAGCAGCCAATCTTTCGCCTTTGATTGATCCACTTGCCGCGAGGTGGTTGTCTTTAATTAGAATACGGTCGTTCAGGCCATAACGGTGATTGTAGAAACCGCCCGTGGCAGAAGCGTATTTTTCCAAGGCCCTAAGACCAGGGGTATTCTTGCGCGTGTCGAGAAGATTTGTTTCCGTGCCAGCCAAGGCATTGACAAAAGCCTTGGCAGTCGTGGCGATACCGCAAAGACGTTGGAGAAAGTTGAGCAAGGTTCGTTCAGCGGTCAGCAAAGCCGAGACGGAACCTTGAATCACAGCCAAAATTTCACCGGCTTCGGCTTCTTCACCATCAGTTTTGACATTCTCTAGAAATCCTTCAACAATGTCGAAAACTTCAAGGATCAACGGCAGCAAAGGCAGACCGCATACGACTATGGGTTCGCGTGCAACGATGGCGGCGGAACCTTTCCCCAAAACATCCATGGCCATTGTGGTCCGATCCCCTTCAGATGGTGTATTTATTTTAAGCCCCGCTCCGTGCAAATCCTCTTTGACAGCAAGTCGGATGAGTTTGCGGAGAACCGTTTCGTCTAGGTCTTTCCACACGAGGCGCTGGCGAAACTGAACAAGTGCGAAAGGTTCCGTCACGAAAGCGTGGCCGAAGGATCGGCGAATTCTTCGATGAGACTTTGCGTTTGCGGAACGTCACGGACAACTTGTCCCGGTTCTGGTCCCACTCCAACATACCTTACTTGAGGCAGTTCTTTGCCTTGAGGCCCATCGGGATAGGCAACTTCCAGAACTGATGAGACCATTCTGGCTACGTAACGCTTGGCATTGGAAGGAAAGGACCGAAAGGACTTCACCCCCGCAAGGTCTTCAGACCAACCTGGAATTGTCTCGTAAACGGGTTGGAGAGAATGTCGCAAAGTATCGTTGCGGGGCACGCTTTTAAGAACTTCACCATTTGGCTTGCGGTATGCCACGCAAATTTTCAGTTCCCCGTCCCAATTTTCGGAATGGGAGAGGACGTCTAGCTTATTAATTGCGAAATCGTCGAACCCGGAATGGCGAAGGGCATCTCCTTTCTCCACGGCGTCGAACCATCCGACCATCCGTTGCCTGCCTGTGGAGGTGCCGAATTCAAGCTTCGATAGCTTGGTTCCGAGTGGATGATTCTCGGGATCGATCCGAGTAAGGAATAGATGCGTGCCGACCTTGGTATCGTAGGCTTTGCAGCAACCGATCACGTGAACGGGTTGCGCCGGTATGCCAGCAGAGAGAAAAAGCTCGGGTGTAGAGGTGTGCGAGGCAGTGACGTTCGGGGTAAAACCATGGCGTTTGTCCAGCCAATATGCCTGTCCGAACTCAGCTACAACATGATTGCCACTTTCCAAGGCTGACAAGGTGGTTTGTCGCACGTCGCCGATACAGGACGCCAAGGTTTTTCCAGCATTCCAGTAAACGTCGATCAGGCTTTCGAGATTCAGGGTGAAAGGTGCTTTACCTTTGAAAACGAAGAAGTCGAATTCTCCTGCGGGAAATATTCCCTCCGTTACACTTTCGGCATTTGCTCTTTGTTCTGCCTTTGTTAGATTCTCGAAGAATTGGTTCCAGTTCTCCTCGGATACCCTGCAGACGTGTTCTATCGTCCGCAAGGCTCTGTCGGCACGATGGGTGAGGGCTTCCACAAAGGCGTCTTTTTCTCCGAGGAAGGCATCATGAAAAATTTGCCATTGCCCAGTCTCTTCGGAATAAGCTGGGCTGATCCCCCGTCCGGTCGAACCTCGACTTTCGTGACCAAGAACGTTTCTTCGATAGTCCTCCCACGCCAAGTCGAGCAATCGGTGGGTAAGATCACTTACTTGAACACGTTGATCGATGACTAGCCGATCCAGTACCCTAATCCCTTTGGCCTCCAATGGGCGAGCTTCCCAAAGGAATTTCCGCGGGTCCGCAACTACTCCGCAGCCAACGAGAAGTTTTGGGAGCTCGAGATCTGCCAAGCCGGACGGAAGTAAATTCAACTTCAGACCTGCCGCCGTGTGGCCCGCGTTGGCTCCTCCATTTACCTTCAGGACTGCAGACGCTGTTGTTCCCGTCAGGAGCTTTATCTCCTCCAAGACTTCGTGAACTACGCGTCCTTTGCCCTCATCACCCATGCTGATTCCCAAGTCAGCTATGAGTTTGGAACGAAATTCTTCCGTAGCCATTGGATGGACGAGTTTTGAAGAACGTTCTCGAAATTCCAGCCAGTTCAGGAACGTGAAACGTCACTCCTCTTGATTTCCACTATATCGTGGGTAGAGGCTTCCCTTTGCCCCGCCGGACTAACTCGCAGGAAGCGGGCCCTTTTTTGAAGAGAAGTAAGATCGTTTGCTCCAAGGTAGCCCAAGCCGGAGCGAACTCCACCTACGAGAGTTTCCAAGGTTTCTCGAACTGATCCCGCCACCTCCATGAGTGCCTCCACCCCTTCGGGTGAAGTCTTTTGCGCAAGGTCTTCCTCGGCATGACCGTAGCGAGCGGCGGAACCTTCCCTCATTGCCTCTAAGCTTCCCATGCCCCTGTATTGCTTGTACAGCTTTCCTTCAATTTCAATGATTCTTCCCGGAGCTTCCTTGCACCCAGCCAGCAATCCGCCGCAAATCACTGCGTCGGATAAGGTCAGAGCCTTGACGATATCACCTGACTTTGTGATTCCGCCGTCAGCCAATATCCGCACGCCTTTGTTTTCTGCCGCCTTTGCCGTGATGTAAAGGGCGGTCATTTGGGGTATCCCAACGCCCGCTACCATTCGCGTAGTACAGATGGAGCCTGGCCCTTGGCCTACCTTGATTGCATCAACCCCTGATTCTGACAAGAAATCCACGCCTTCCGCACTGGTCACGTTTCCTGCGATAATGGCTAGGTCTGAAAATTGCTCCCGAATAATCCGCACACACTCGCCGACTCCCTTG
>CAZWTI010000280.1:0-2759 GCA_964637065.1 uncultured Puniceicoccaceae bacterium | reverse complement strand
ACAATATTTGTGGGATCTATTTTTTGAGATGGTGGGCTCCGTTTTATAGGGGAGAAGCTGGATTTGACTGCCGCATTTCATTGGGTGGACCAGACTTTATGGAGCGACAACAGAATAGTGCCTGGTCAGGTTGGCCAGGTTAAACTAACTGAAGTACCAAGCTATGCTCTGGCCAATTTGCATATTGGTTATCGTTTTGCAGGACGTCTGGAAAACCTCGAACTGGGTCTGGGTATCTTCAACCTACTAAATAAAGAGCATTTTGAAGCGCTTTCCGATCAGGGGGAACAGGGACTTGGACAAGGTGGGGAGATCATCGCTACCAGGCGCTTGCTAAAATTGAATTATTGTTTCTGAGAAGATAACTGAAATTGTGGTGGACTGGAGAAGGTAGATGCCGTTTCGGCTTGAAAAATACATCCTGATTCTTCTGAGCTTTTTTTGGATTCGGACTGTTGGTGCCACCCAGGAAGTAGTAGTGGTGCTCAGTTCTGAATTGGATCCATACGTGCAAGCTTATGAAGGTTTTAAGGAAAGTTTTGGACCCTCTGTGCCGCTAGTAAGCCTCAGTGCGGGGCGTCCTGAGATTGGCCTAAATACCCGGGTTGTCGTGGCTTTTGGCAGCAAGGCCGCCCTGGAGAAATATCCCTCTGAAGTGGCATTGATATATTGTATGTCTCCAGGGACCGATTTGAGTGGACTCGAGCGCAAGGGGCCGACTGTTCGCATTAATATGCTGCCCCGAGGCCGCGAAGTGGTCGGCAAGCTGAAGGATATTCAGCCGCTGATGAAGCGGCTTGTGGTATTCTGGGTTTTGGATGTGACAAAAAGCTATTTGCAGTCGATGGTGCAGGTTGAGGATGATTTGCAGGTGGAAATTTTGGCAGAACGGTTGGACCATGCCGATGATCTGCCCGATAAATTGCGTGCTCTCATGGGTAAGAATGCGGATGCTTTGTGGTTGCCCCCCGATCCCTTACTTATAAATCCACACAGTTTTTCGGTAATAAAAGAATTTTCCTGGGCCAATGATATGCCTCTGTACGTACCAACGGCCGGGTTTGTCGAAGCTGGCGCTGTCGCTGCAGTTTCCGTAAGCTTTCGGCATATTGGCCAGACAGCAGCCAATATGGCTTTAAAAATACTGGATGGGGGCCAATCGTCGGGGGAAATTTACCCCCGGGAAAGTCAAATCACAGTGAATCTGCAAGCAGCTGGCCAAGTCGGTTTGCAAATGCCTCCCGAGGTATTGCATCGTGCCTTCAAGGTGGAGCCATGAAGAGGCTTAGGGGGCTCGCAAAGTAATTTTGTAACTAGCTGCCAGCTTTGCAAGAGATGTCCCCTAGCTATGTAGCATGGCAATCTCGTCTGGATTTTTGAAATGTTCTATTTGCCGCCGACCTTTGTTTTGAAGGAATTTGCAGCCGCTGTAGATTCTTATTTCCCTCTTGCCGAAAATCGGTATCAGTCCCTAATGCCCGCTACAAGAATAGGGAGAGTATCCTACAGTTTTTAACTAACGCTATTCTTGATGTTTTGAACCAAGTAAGATTCTGGCAATGGGCCTATGCGCATCCGCAATAAAATCCTAATCTTCTTTCTGCCTGTGGTGGTAATTTCAGTGGTGGCCATGACCCTTTTTCACGGCGAGCTGTAGAGGGGGACCTGATTCAGGAAGTGATCAAACGGGGCCAATCTGTCAGCATCCGTTTCGTTCAAAGTCCAGAGATGATAGTGAACTTTCAAAGTGGTAATGAAAAGAAGCTTTTGCCTCCCCTGCAACAAATGATGAAAAATGCCGGGGCTGTATATGCCATAGTTTTGGATACTCAGGGGCGGGTATTAACGCATACCAACGTGGTGGAAAAGGGCAAGCTATATGTTGATACTTTTACTATTCAGGTGGTAAAATCAGAATTTTCTGAACATAGACAATTGGAAATAGATGGCAAACCGGTTATGGATATATCAACGCCGGTTTGGGAAAGAAAAGAAACGGGAGCAGGCGAAGAATTCTTACTTACAGGCAAGAAGGAGATTGGCCATAAAAAGCGTCTGGCAACCCTTCGACTGGGATTGCCTTTAGGAGAGGTTTTGGATAGGGCCGACCAAATTTCCAATCAGGTATTCTGGATCATTACCCTGGTCGTGCTACTCGCCATGGCTTTGACTCTATTCTATGTGGGTAAGATGCTGTTGCCAGTCCGTCTTATTGCCAAGGCCGCTGAGACGATCGGGCAGGGTGGTGTTGGAGAGACAGTGCCGGTTCTTTCCCAAGACGAAATGGGAGATCTGGCCCGCAGTTTTAATCGTATGAGTCGGGACCTGGCAGCGACCACTGTTTCTAAAAATCTTCTCGATAGTATCCTGAGGAATATGCAGGATATCCTGGTGATTGCGGATGCCCACGGAAACATCCGCCTGTGCAACAAAAGCGTTCTGGACCTTTTGCAATACCGGGAAAATGAGTTATTAAATCGATCCATAGCATGTTTACTCCCCTCAGGTAACACTCTTTTTGATGCCGAGGGGCTAGAAAGATTGCTCCAGCAAAAGGCGCTCAGCAACATAGAACTATCCTTTGCTACAAGTAGAGGTGAGCAAGTTCCTTTGCTTCTGAGCGTTGCCGTCTTGGTGGATCGGGATGAGCAGATAGAGGGCTTTGTGATAACGGCAAGGGATATTACCCAGCGCGTGGAGGCAGAAATACAGTTAAAATCCTCCCTTGAGGAAAAAGAGGTTCTGCTTAAAGAAATACA